>JASHXW010000153.1 GCA_030043395.1 Streptosporangiaceae bacterium | reverse complement strand
CGCCTTGGCGACTCTGGGATTACCCATGACCGGCGCGGCGAGCAGTTCGCATCCCAGGCCCGCCAGCTCGCGCCTGACCTCTTCTGAGGCCTCCGCGGAGACCGTCGAGCAGTCGACCACGATCGACGGCGCCTTGCCGCCTGAGGTCACGCCCGCGGCGCCGGTCAAGGCGTCGAGAAGATCCTGGGAGGAGCCGACGGTGACGAAGAGGATGTCCAAGCTGGCCAGGTCTGCGGCCGAGTCGGCGATCTGCGCCCCCGCAGCAGCCAGTGGCTCAGCCTTTGCCCTTGTCCGGTTGTAGACGGTGACGTCGCAGGCCGCGTCGCGGAGCCGGTGGATGAGCGCGATGCCCATTCGCCCCGTCCCGAGCCAGCCAAGCCTGAGCCCGTCACTTCCGTCGGCCATTGTGCTCCACCTCTAAGTCGATCACGCCCTGGGCAGGCAATTGCTCCTGGTAACCGCTAGATAGCGACCAGTGACGTAGCAATCGTTTGCAGGAAGAGCGTGATCTACCGGACAGCCTCCTGTCAATGGGCAATTTTCCTCCTGACCCGCACTGCAGGCGGACGAATCATCGGAATCGCGCCCACCATCGCACGGTCGGCAGAGCGAGTTTTGGCTTGTGGAAGCACGATGACGGCCTGTCGGCCGCCCGCTAGCAGCGGACCCAGCGCGGCCCGCGCGGTAGTCATTCTTCCGCATCCCACCGCATTCGGCCCTGGATGCGCCATCTTCGCAATACGAACGTGACCAGGGCGGCAGAGCGCCGGCCGGCGACTGCAAACGGGTGCAATGCTTACGCCCATGCCGGACCGTCGAGTTGAAGCCGCAATCAGTCACTGGGCCCCTCGTTTCGTGGCTAATGGGGTAGATTACAATGATTTCGCTCGAGTAACCTCGGAGATCGGCGAATGGGACGCCTGGTGCGAGCACTGGTGTCAGGCAGCCGCGGTGCACGAGGACCTCGGCAGGACAGCGCTCGTGGCCGGGCGGGAGCGCTCCGCAGGCGCGCACCTGTCCCAGGCCGCCGTCTACTACCACTTCGCGAAGTTCCTGTTCGTCGACGATCCAGGCCAGATGCGAGCCGCGCACATGTCGGCCGTGCGGTGCGCCGGCGACGCGCTGCCCTACCTGGACCCTCCGGGCGAGCGCCTTGAGATACCGTTCGACGGCTCAGCCATCGTGGGGATCCTGCGCCGACCTGCGGGGCCTGGTCCGCACCCGGTGGTCGTGCTGATCCCGGGCCTGGATTCGGCCAAGGAGGAGTTCCGGCCCACCGAGGACTTGTTCCTCAGCCGCGGCCTCGCCACGCTGTCGGTCGACGGGCCCGGGCAGGGCGAGGCCGAGTACGACCTGGCGATCCGGGGCGACTGGGAGGTCCCCGGCGGCGCGATCATCGACGCGGTGAGCGGACTCGACGGCATCGACAAGCACCGGATCGGAATCTGGGGAGTCAGCCTCGGCGGCTACTACGCCGCGCGGGTGGCGACCGGCGACAGCCGGGTACGGGCCACCATCTCGCTCTGCGGCACTTACAGCCTGGCCGAAGCCTGGGATCAGATGCCCGAGCTGAGCCGGGCGGCATTCGCGTTCCGGTCCAAGTCAGCGTCGCCAGAGCAGGCGCGCGAGAAGGCCGCCGAGCTGTCGCTGGCCGGCCTGGCCGGGCAGATCGCCGCTCCGCTGCTCATCGTGGCCGGCCGGCTGGACCGGATACTCCCGTGGCAGGACGCGGTGCGGCTGCGCGACGAAGCCGGGGACCACGCCGAGCTCCTGCTGCTCGACGACGGCAACCACGGCTGCGCGAACGTGCCTTACAAGCACCGGCCGTACAGCGCGGACTGGATGGCACGACAGCTAGGCGGTGCTACCTAGTCCGCTAGCGCGGTGCTGGTTACCCGCTAGCGCGGTGCTGGTTACCCGCTAGCGCGGTGGTGCCGTCGAGCCCCTGACCATCAGCTCCGGTGCCAAGTACAGGATTTTCGCCTGGTCGCCGTCGGTCGTGATCTGCTCGAGAATCATCCGGCCCGCCTCAGTTCCGACCTGGTAGTGCGGGAAGCTCACCGAAGTCAGCGGCGGACGCAGCCGTTCGATGAACGGCATCCCGTTGAACCCGACAACCGAGATGTCCTGCGGGCAGGACAGCCCGCCTGCCTCGAGCGCGGCGTAGCAGCCGACGGCGAGCATGTCGTTCGCGGCGCAGATCGCAGTGCAGCCGCGGCCGGAGGCGAGCACCGCTCGGGCGCACCGATCGCCCTCATCCAGCGAATACGCCGTCGCGTACACGATCAGCGCGGGGTCGACCTCAAGCCCGTGCTCCTGCATGGCGGCCAGGAACCCCCGGTAGCGGCTCAAGCCCGTCGATACGTCCTGCGGGCCGGCGATGTGCGCGATCCGCCGGTGGCCGAGCGACACCAGGTGCGAGACGGCCATCGCGATGCCGCGCTCGTTGTCGACCGAGACCGACGGGAAGTCGTACCCTTCGGCGTGCCGGTTCACCAGGACGATCGGGATGCCGTCGGCGGCCGCCTCGGCAAACAGGGGACTGTGCAGGTGCGCGGTGGCGACCACGAACCCGTCCACGTGCCTGGCCCGCATGCGCTCGAATACCAGGCGTTCACGCACGTCATCGGAGTCGGTGTTGCCAATGAGCGCGACATAGCCGTCCGCCGCGAGCCGATCCTCGATTCCGCGCACAATGGGCGGGAAGAGTGGATTGTTGAGGTCAGGTATCAGAACTCCGACGGTGTCCGAGCGCCTAGTCCGCAGGCTGCGGGCGACCGTATTGGGCCGGTATCCGAGCGAGTCCGCCGCCGCCAGGATGCGCGTAGCGGTCTCGTCGCTCACCAGAAGCCTGGTCTCCGGATTGAGCGCGCGCGACGCGGTCGCCGGGTGCACTCCCGCCATTGCCGCCACGTCTCTGAGCGTGACGGGCGGATCGGACTTCATCGGCCGTCACACACTCCGATCTGCCCATGGCATCGCGCCGGCATCATCTCACGCATGGTAGCGGCTAGCGCCGGATTTGCACCAGATCCGCCGCCCGACGATACGGCCACCCCCACCCGATCGCGCCCGGTTCGCGAAATTGGTGTTCTAACCTCTTGGTGGTACGCACCTGACCCCGTGAGGATCTAGGCTCAACAACAACACGAACGCCCTTGCGCTCATTGACCGGGCTGCCGGCCCGACCAGCGCGGGCGACCGGATAGATCGTCATGGAGCCGCGCATATGACACTCGCACTGCGCTATGCGGTCCGCTCCGACGTCGGCTTGCTCAGGGAGGGCAACGAGGACTCGGCCTACGCCGGACCGCACCTGCTCGCCGTCGCGGACGGCATGGGCGGCTACGAGGCTGGGGAGGTAGCAAGCGCCGCAGTGATCTCGACGGTGGCACCGCTGGACCGCAGGCCGGTGCCTGAGTCCGAGCTGACCGACGCGCTCGCCTCGGCGGTGAGCACCGCGAAGGACTCGCTGCGGCGCATCGTCGATGCGGATCCGGCCGTCGGGAGCATGGGAACGACGCTCACCGCGTTGCTGTGGGCCGACGGGTCGGCCGCGATCTGCCACATCGGCGACTCGCGCGCTTACCTCCTGCGGGATGGTGACCTGTACCAGATCACGAGGGATCACACATTCGTCCAGGCCCTCATCGACCAGGGCAGGATCCGACCCGAGGAGGCGGCTACACACCCCCAGCGCTCGCTGCTGCTGCGTGCCCTGGACGGCAGGACCGACGCCGATCCTGATCTATCGGTGCTAGCCGCTCAGGTCGGTGACCGGTTCCTGATCTGCTCGGACGGACTGCCGGTAGCCGTCACAGACGAAGCGATCCTCGAGGCGCTCGCCGAGATCCCCGAGCCCGCCGACGCTGTACTCAAGCTCATCGACTTGGCTATCGCCGGCGGCGGCCCGGACAACATCACGTGCATCGTCGCCGACGTGATCGACACAGATCGTAGCCAGCTCAGGCCGACCAGTGCTCCCGTCTTCGCCGGGGCAGCCGCCGCCACGAGCAATGGCGTGCACGACACGCGCACCAGGCCATTCGACCGCCCGGTGCTGGACGAGGGCGGCGGGCTGACACGCGTCGGCGCGGTTCCGGCGGGGCACGGCACGCTGCCAGGGCTCGACGGCGCACCGGGACAGGACACCGAGGGTGGCCGCGCTCGCCAGGCAGGCGCTGCTCAGCCCAGGCACACGGCCGAACCAGAGGATGAGCCGCCGGAGACCCGACCGCGCCGCAGGCTGCCGCTCGTACCGCTGCTGGTCGGGCTGTTCGTCTTGGTCATCGCAGTCGGGGTGCTTGTCCTGTACGAGTACGCGAACAGCCAGTACTACGTCGGCACGAGCGCCGGCAAGGTGGTCATCTACCGCGGCCTGAACGAGAAGGTGCTCGGAATCTCCATCAGGAGCGTCTACCAGCGAACCCCCATCCCGGTCGCGGGCATCATGACCACCGACAGCCAGGCCATCAGCCGGGCACCGACAGGAAGCCTCAGCCAGGCACGCGCCTTCCTTGCCACGATCCGCAAGGACTACCAGACCTGCCAGAACGCCTACGCCGCCGTCAGGCAGTGGTACCTGCACCGGCCCAAGCTGCACAAGGTCGTGGTCAGAGGGGCCAATGGCAAGCCGGTCCTGGTACACGGCAAGCCAGAGACCAAGCTCGTGCGCAAGGCCTACCGGCCCAAGCCGGCCATTCCCGCCACCTGCCCTGCCCAGCACACGAGCTGACCGCGCCGTCCGGCGATAGCGGCTGGCTGTCCCTTGGCGATGCCGGCAGGCTGTCGCTTGGCGACGTCGGCAGGCTAGGGTCTGTCCGATGAGCGGACGCGCTGTTCTCATCACTGGGGCATCGCGCGGCATCGGCCGTGCGACCGCCTTGCGATTCGCCGATGCCGGCGACCGGGTCGCCGTTCACCACCGGGACTCGGCCGACTTGGCCGCCCGGCTGGCAGCCGAACTGCCCGGCACCGGGCACGTGGTCGTGCAGGCCGATCTCGCCGACAGCGACGCCGTGCAGGCGATGGTCGACCAGGCAGCAGACACGCTCGGCGGAATCGACGTCCTAGTCAACAACGCCGGCGTCTTCACCGCGCACCCGATCACCCAGGTCTCCTACCAGCAATGGCAGGAGCAATGGCGGATCACACTGGGGGTGAACCTGATCGGCGCCGCGAACGTCACCTGGTGCGCGGTGCGCCACATGACCGGCAAAGGCGGCCGGATTATCAACGTCTCCTCGCGCGGCGCGTTCCGCGGCGAGCCCGAGTCGCCCGCCTACGGGGCGAGCAAGGCGGGACTGAACGCGTTCGGGCAGTCGCTGGCTATCGCCCTGGCGCCGCTCGGCATCGCGGTGGCCACCGTGGCCCCAGGCTTCGTCGAGACGGACATGACCAACGAGCACCTCAAGGCACCGCGCGGCGACGCGCTCAGGGCGCAGAGCCCCTTCGGCCGGGTCGCCGAGGCCGACGAAGTAGCCGCCGCCGTGCTGTACCTGGCGTCCGAGCCGGCACAGTGGGCCAGCGGCGCGATACTCGACCTGAACGGCGCCTCTTACCTGCGCACCTGACTCTGTTACCTGCGCACCTGACTCTGTTGCCTGCGGACTGACCCGGCATGCGGACGTGACCCGGCGTGCGGCGAAGCTAGATCAGGCCGAGTGCAGCCCGCAGGAACGCCAGGATGTCAGCCGACTCGGCGATGATCTTGCTGGTCGGCTTGCCGGCCCCGTGCCCAGCCGAGGTCTCGATCCTGATCAGCGCCGGCGCGTCGCCGCCCTGAGCCGCCTGCAAGGCAGCAGCGAACTTAAACGAATGGCCAGGAACGACGCGATCATCGTGATCGCCGGTCAGCAGAAGGGCGGGCGGATAGCTCTGGCCAGGCCGCAGGTTGTGCAGCGGAGAATACGCCCGAACCCAGCGGTACTGCTCCGGGTCGTCAGGGCTGCCGTAGTCCGAGACCCAGGCCCAGCCGATCGTGAACTTATGGAAGCGAAGCATGTCGAGTACGCCGACTCGCGGCACGCACGCGCCGAACAGCTCGGGGTGCTGCGTCAGGCAGGCACCAACAAGCAGGCCGCCATTGCTGCCTCCGATGATCGCGATCCGGTCGGCGCGCGACCAGCCGGACTCGGCCAGCCACCTCGCGCATGCGCAGAAGTCGTCGAAGGTGTTCTGCTTGACCGCGAGCCTGCCGCCGTCGTGCCATGCCTTGCCGTACTCACCGCCGCCCCGCAGGTTCGCCACGGCCAGCAGGCCACCACCCGCGACCCAGGCGGCGTGCAGCACGGAGAACGACGGCGTCACGGAGATATCGAACCCGCCATATCCGTACAACAGCACCGGGATGTCGCCGGTTGGCCGCAGGTCGTTCCGGTACGTGAGGAAAAGCGGGACAGGCGTTCCGTCGGCTGACGGCACGAAGACCTGCTCGGTCCGGTACTTCGCGGGGTCGAACTTCGCGGTGGACGGGCGCACCTCTTCGGTCTCGGCGCTGGACAGGCGGTAGGACCAGACCGAGCCGGACTCGGTAAACGACGTCACGCCGAAGTGCATCAGGTCGCTGTCCGCGCGGCCG
>JASHXW010000152.1 GCA_030043395.1 Streptosporangiaceae bacterium | reverse complement strand
CTGCTGCTCGGGGATGGCGTTGGCGCGGTGGTCATCGAGTCCCGGGAGTCCGCCCTCGCGCGGCGCGCGCTGCCGCTCGCGCGCATCGCTGGCTGGGGCCGCTCCGGTGACGCGTACCACCCGTGCCAGCCGCACCCGGAAGGCTCCGGCATGGCGCGGGCAGTCATGGCCGCGCTGCAGCGGGCCGGCATCGCGGCGGAAGACCTCGGCTACGTCAACGCCCACGGGTCAGGCACCGGCCAGAGCGATCAGGCCGAGGTGAACGCGCTTCGGCTCGCCCTCGGCGACGCCGTCTCGACCGTCCCGGTCAGCTCCACCAAGTCGCTGCACGGACAGGCTCTGGAGGCATCGGGCGTGCTCGAGCTCGTCATCACGATGCTCGCGGCCCGCAAGGGCATGCTGCCGGTCAACGCCGGGTTCCTCGGCGCTGACGACACATGCCGCCTCAACCTGGTGCTCGGTGAAGGCCAGGCACCCGTCGCGGACTTCTCGATGAGCCTCAATGCCGCTTTCGGCGGCGCGAACACCGCGCTAGTGATTGGCCAGCCGTGAAATCGCCGGCATCGATCGCGTCCCCCGGGCTCGCCGCATTGCAGGCGGCGGCAACCGCGGCGGGCCTGACGGTTGTCGCGTCAGCGTCCTGGCCAGAAGGCGACGCCGACGACGAGGTCACCGCGCTCGCCGGGTTCATCGAGTCCAACTTCAGCCCCTTACTTGCCGAGGTCGCCGGACGTGCGTTGCGCCGGCGAGACCTGTCGCGCGCACGGGGCGGCGTCACGGCGATAGTCATGGTGACAGCTCTCGGCGACGTGACGAGCGCGACCCGCGTCGCTGCGGCGGTGGACGCTGGTCGGCGAGTTCCCCCGCTGCAGTTCTTCCAGTCCGTGCCGAACGCCGTGGCGGGCTACCTAGCCGCGCGCTGGCGCCTTACCGGGCCGGTCGCGTGCGTCAGCGGGACAAGCGCCGCACTAGATGTGGCCGCGCTGCTGATCGGTGACGCCGACGCGGACGAGGCGCTCGTGGTGCGGGTCGACCTCGCGGTAGCCGCTGGTGACCGAGATCACGCGGACGCCATTCTCGTGGCCGGCCGCGCAGCTGCCGAGCGACCGGAAATCGCAGGAACCTGAAGGGGAACAAGGCAATGAACTTCTTCGACATCGACCACATCGAGATGTATGTGGGTGATGCGATTGCCGCCGCGCAGTCCCTGTGCACCGCGTACGGCTTCCGGGTCTACGGCCATGGCGGTCCGGACACGGGACTGCCGGGCCAGCGCAGCGTCCTGGTCGGCCAGGGCGACATCCGGATCCTGCTGACTTCGGGTCTGCACAAGGACCATCCCGCCAGCCAGTTCGTCGCGACGCATGGTGACGGCGTGGCCGTGACGGCGTTCCGCACTGACAGCGCCTCGGCCGCCTATACCGATGCGGTCGCGGCCGGCCGGGCCGGCATCCGCCTGCCGTGCACCTGGGAGAGCGAGGAGGCGAGCGTCATCTGCGCCGAGGTCGCCGGCTTCGGTGACGTGGTCTACCGGCTCGTCGAACGCCATGGCTCGGCTGGCCAGTTCCAGCCTGGCGCGATCGAGATGACGCCGGATGCCGCCACGGAGAAGGACGACCTGCTTCGAATCATCGACCACGTGGCCGTGTGCGTGCCGCCGGGCGAACTCGACAAGACCGTCGATTTCCACGAGCAGGCGTTCGGCTTCGCCGTCACCTTCCAGGAGTACATCGAGCTCGGTGAGCAGGCCATGATGTCCAAGGTCGTGCAGAGCCCGTCGGGCGGCGTGACGTTCACGATCCTGCAGCCGGATATCAGCCGTAGTTCCGGCCAGATCGACGACTTCCTTGACTGGCACGACGGCGCCGGGGTGCAGCACGTGGCGTTCCTCACGACCGACATCGTGCTCGCCGTCCGCGCGTGCACCCGGCGCGGCGTCGAGTTCGCGGTGACGCCGTCAAGTTATTACGACATGCTGGCCGGTCGCCTGGGCGCGACCGACATCCCGATCGACGCGCTGCAGCCGCTCGGCATCCTGGTGGACCGCGACCACTGGGGGCAGATGTACCAGATCTTTGCGAAGTCGACTCATATCAGGCGCACGTATTTCCTCGAGCTGATTGACCGGCATGGCGCGCGGACCTTCGGCACGAGCAATATCCCTGCGCTCTACGCGGCGAAGGAGCGCGAGCTCGCCGCTTTCCGTGAGACATCGCGCACGATCCGCGCCTGACCACCCTCTACCCCGCCGGCCCGACTCGCCGCGACCCGGCCACGCCGAGGAAGGAATGGAACCGTGAGCATCTCGGTCACCCCGTCATTCACGCTGACGGAGGAGGAGCGCTCGCTCCTGCCATCCGCCGCCGATGTCGAGTCCTACGCCAAGCACGGGTGGTACCTCAGCAAGAAGCTGCTTACCGACGACGAGGTGGACGAGCTGGTCGCCGCGAGCGACCGGTACTACGCCGGCGAGCGTGACAGGACGTTGCCGCAGCGCCCGCCAAGGCTGGCCTACTGGGATCCGTCTAAGGGCGACGTGCAACGGCACAACGACTACGTGCACTACGAGCACGACGGCCTCGCCCGGATCCTGCGCAAGCCGCTGATCGGCGCTGTCGCCGCCGCGCTTGCCCGAGCCGACGAGATCCGGGTGTTCCAGTCCACGCTCATCTACAAGCCGCCGATCGCCGCCGAGCCGACCAATATCGTGCCCTGGCATTTCGACAAGCACTACTGGTCTTCATCGACCTCGGACAACATGCTGACTGCCTTCATCCCCTTCCACGACTGCGGCGAGGAAATGGGCACGATCACGATGGTCGACGGCAGCCACGCATGGCGGGAGATCGGCAGCGACGACTCGATGACCAGGCACTTCGCGGAGCGCGATAACAGCGACCTGGAGCGCGTGCTGGCGGAGAACGCGCATCACAACGGCGCCGATGTCGTCAAGGTCCCGATGATCATTCCCAAGGGGCACATGAGCTTCCATCACTGCAGGATCTACCACGGCAGCGCGGCCAATCGCAGCTCGCGGCCGCGCCGGGCCATCTCGTTTCACCTGCAGGATGGCGCGAACGCGTACCGCCCGTTCGCGCTGAGCAACGGCGAGGTCCTGGCCTATAACCACGACTACCTGGTCCGGCGCCTTGCCGATGGCCACCCCGACTACAGCGATCCAGACTTCTGTCCCGTCTTGTGGCGCAACCATTCCCGTCCGGCCAACGGCCACGTCCTTCAGGAGGCTTGACATGTCCCGCTATAACTGGGGTCAGCGGCACCCAGGCATCGATCGCCTTGAGGATCAGATCAGCGACGCCAGGCGCACGGTCATCACGCATCCGATGTACGCGGCGCTCGACAGCCACCACGCGATCCGCGCATTCCAGGAACACCACGTGTTCGCCGTGTGGGACTTCATGTCGCTGCTGAAATCGCTGCAGCGCAACCTCACCTGCGTGGAGCTGCCGTGGGTACCCACCGGCCCCACCGGAAGCCGCCGCCTGATCAACGACATCGTGCTCGTGGAAGAGAGCGACGAGCGTGCCGACGGCTTCATCAGTCACTTCGAGCTCTACCTCGAGGGCATGACCGAGGCGGGCGCCGACACGTCAGTCATCGATGCCTTCATCGACAAGCTCCGCGCCGGTCGGCCCGTCCTGGAAGCGATCGACGAGGTCAGCGTGCCCGGGCCAGCTGCCGAGTTCGTCCGGCTCACCTGGGGGCTGATCGAGGGCGCACCCGTCCACTCGCAGGCGGCGGCGTTCGCATTCGGCCGCGAGGACCTGATCCCTGACATGTTCCAGCAGGTCGTCGGCGTCAACGAGCGCCTCGGCTCGCTCGACACCTTTGTCGACTACCTCGCACGTCACATCCAGGTCGACAGCGAGGAGCACACGCCGATGGCGATGCAGATGCTGGCTGACCTGTGCGGCGAAGACAGCGCCAAGTGGGCGGACTGCGCCGAGACCGTCAACCTGGCTCTCGCGGCGCGCGCCAGGCTGTGGGACGGCATACTCCTGGCCATCGGCGAGCCGATGCCAGCGGCCTCGTAGCCGCGCCGTAACGGCCCGGAGGACGGTCATGACTGATGCCGCCGACCTGTACCGCACCGTGCGGCTGATTCGCAGGTTCGAGCAGCAGGCGATCGAGCTGGTGCGCAGCGGCGTGATCGACGGCGGGATCCACCCCTACATCGGCGAGGAGGCGATCGCGGCTGGCGTGTGCGCTGCCCTGCGCCCGGACGACCTGATCACCAGCACCCACCGCGGGCACGGGCACGTGCTGGCCAAGGGCGCCGACCCCATCCGCATGATGGCCGAGCTGGCCGGCCGCGAGACGGGCCTCAACGGCGGGCGCGGCGGTTCCATGCTCGCCGCGGACGTCAGCTCGGGCGTGTACGGGGCCAATGCCATCGTGGGCGCTTCCGCCGCCATCGCGGCGGGGGCGGCCTGGTCGCACCAGCGCGCTGGGCACGACCGGGTGGTCGTGACGTTCTTCGGCGACGGCGCCGTCAACCAGGGCGTCTTGCTCGAGGCGCTGAACCTGGCATCGCTGCGGCGCCTGCCGGTCATCTTCGTCTGCGAGAACAACCAGTTCGCGACCTCAATGCGGGTGCAGGACACCACGGCAGGCACCATCACCGGGCGCGCCCGCGCGTTCGGGATCCCGGCCGAGACGATCGACGGCATGGATCCGCAGGTCGTGCTGGAGGCGGCAGCCGGCGCCGTGTCCCGCGCCAGGGCCGGCGCTGGGCCGGCCTTCCTGGAGTGCATGACCTACCGCTTCGACGCCCACCACACCTGGGAGCACCGTGTCCGTCCGCGCTACCGCACGGACGAGGAGGTCGCTGCAGGCAGCGCACGGGATCCGGTGGAAATCCAGGCAGCCCGGGTGCCCGACGCGGTGCGATCCCGGATCGATGCTGAGATCGAGGACCTGCTCGACCAGGCGCGCCGCTTCGTGGACACCAGCCAGGGCCCTGACCCCTCAGGCGCGCTTGACTACCTCTACGCGGGCGGAATGCGCGGCCGGGCAGGAGCGGCCTGATGCCTATCTTGTCTTACACCAGGGCGCTGAACAGGGCGCTGTCGGCCGAGATGGAACGCGATCCGGCTGTATGCGTATTCGGCGAGGACATCGGCATCGCCGTCAGCAACGTCACCACCGGACTGCTGAAGCGTTTCGGACCCGAGCGCGTCATCGACATGCCCATCTCGGAGCAGGCGTTCACTAGCTTCGCGACCGGTGCCGCCATTTCCGGATCCCGGCCAGTCGTCGAGTTTCAGATACCGGCGCTGCTCTTCCTCGTGTTCGAGCAGATCGCGAACCAGGCGCACAAGTTCTCGCTCATGACAGGCGGTCAGGTCAAGGTGCCCGTCACCTACCTGCTGCCTAGCTCGGGCTCGCGGGTCGGCTGGGCGGGACAGCACTCGGATCACCCTTATAGCCTGTTCGCTCACGTCGGCGTGAAGACCGTGGTGCCGGCCACGCCCTGCGATGCCTATGGCCTGCTGGTGAGCGCGATCAGGGACGACGACCCGGTGATCGTGTTCGGGCCGGCCGGGGCGATGGCCCTGCGAGAGGACGTCGACTTCAGCGCGCTCAGCCCGGTGCCTCTTGGCGTGAGCCGCGTTCACCGGCCAGGCACCGACGTAACCGTCGTGGCCGTGGGACACCTCGTGCAAGATGCGCTCGCGGTCGCTGACGAGCTCGCCGGCACGATTTCGGTCGAGGTCTTCGACCCCCGGACGCTTTACCCATTCGACTGGACAGGCCTGGCCGCCTCGCTGGAGCGCACCGGCAGGCTGGTCGTCGTGGACGACTCCAACCGGACCTGCGGGATCGGCGGTGAGATCCTGGCCACCGCGGCCGAGGAGATGCACCTGGTCGCGCCGCCGAAGCGCATCACGCGCCCGGACGGCGCGGTACTGCCGTACGCCCGGCAGCTCGACCTGGCCCTGCAACCGACCCGCGCCCAGCTGCGCGCAGCGATCGAGACCGTGGCGAAGAGCCGCTGACGCTGCGACGCGCTGCGAGCCTTCGGCGCCATGCCAGCCGGAGCGGCAGCTACCGCGAGTGCCTAAGCTGCTCCGCCGCTTGGCCAGCTGGAGGCATCGACGACGAAGGGCGCGGTGCCGGCTAGCGCCACGGCGGCGTGAAAGCCCGCTGGCGCATTCACGTCAGCCACCCGCAGCGAGGCGGCTGGCTCGGCGCAGCTGACAACCTCCCGGTCGCGAACCGCGATCTTCAGATTCGGCCACAGGCGGCCGCCGGCGGCTTTGACCACCGCCTCCTTGCGCGCCCACAGGCGGGCGAACCGGTCCGCCTGTACAGCCGCGTCGCGCCCCGCCGCGACGAACTCAGCCTCGTCGGATGCGAAGAAGCGGGCGGACAGCGCGAGCAAGTCCATGCCCGCAACCAG
>JASHXW010000151.1 GCA_030043395.1 Streptosporangiaceae bacterium | reverse complement strand
ATGTCGGTGCTGCCCGGTGAGCGTGGAGCCGGCGTCGGTACCGCGCTGGTCGAGCACGTGCACCGGGAAATCGACGCGACCGGCGCCGCGGTCACGCTCTTGCACCACGCCCAGCTCAACCCGCTGTCCGCGCCGTTCTGGAACCGGATGGGCTACCGTCCGCTGTGGACGCTCTGGGAGGTACGACCAGCCGCAGGTTTGGTCTAGCTATAACGCGGCTCTATGCACGGCTCGCGCGGGTCCATCGGCTCTGGACCCACCAGAGGAAGAGAACAGACGTGCCGAACAGGAGAAGCAGCGCAGCCTGGAAGTAGTTCACCCAGTCTCCTGGAGCGAGCACCGCGTTCCAGAGGTTCACGCCCGCGCCGACCAAGCCGCTCATGCCGGTCAGGAATACTGTCGAGCCTGCCAGGGCTCCGCGAAGGAGCCCGGCTACGGGATAGGCGAGGATGGCTAGGGCCCAGGCCAGCGTTGCGTAGCTTGATCCATGATCCTGTGCTTGCGTCATGGACCAGATGACCCCGCCCAGATTTGCAAGGCCAGCGGCGAGGAACAGGTTGAGGACGAAGGTCGTGCCGCGACTGTGACGCCGGGAGCGGGCGGGACTTGAGTTGGTTGCGCCGAGAATGTCAGCCGCGTAGGCGAGCATGCGAAGTGCGCGGAACGGCGCGAACCTGACCTCGGCGTCATGCAGGATCGCGGGCAGCTCGGCCGTCCATTCCCGGTACCGCTCGGCTCGGATGTTCTTCGGCAGGCCGTGGCCGGCTCGGTCAAGCAGGTACTCACCGAGCCGTAGCAGCTGGCCCTCGCCCCTCATCCCAGGCCCTCCTGAACTGGACGGCCGACGCGGGCCGGCGAGCGCCGGCTGGCGGAGGACGCTTGCGCCATTTCGAGCCTGGCGACCCGGAGGCCCTCGCCGGTGAGCTGGTAGTACTTCCTCGGCCGTTGGCCATCTTCCTGCGGCGTCTCCCAGGCTGAGGCGACCAGCTTCTGGCCCTCAAGCCTGGCAAGCAGCGGATACAGGGTGCCGCTCGGCAGCCGGGCCGCCTTCATCAGGTCGTAGCCGTAGCGGGGCGCGCCGGGATCCGAAAGGAACGCGCCGAGCACGCGCTCGAGCTGCGGGGTCATCCTCACAGCGCAACTCTACATATGTAGCCCGCGAAAGTCCACGGACAGGGGCCGTCGCGTGAGCTCCAGTCGTCGGCTAGCGAGTCAGGAGTGAACCCCGTAGCGGAGGTAGACGACGCCGCTTTGGAAGCGGCGCTCCGCGAGCAGTTGGAGCCGGACATGAACGCGGTCGGGCAGGGCGCGCTTTCCGCCGCCGACCAGGATCGGATGCAGGTACAGCTGGCACTCATCCACCAGGCCGGCTGCGATCGCCTGGCCGGCCAGCTCGGCACCGCCGACCGTGATGTCGCTGGCCGAGGACTCCTTCAGCCGCCTGACGGCTGCCGGGTCGAACTCGCGCTCGATCCGGGTCCGCTCGCTTTCAGGCGCTTCGAGCGTCCGGGAGTACACGATCTTGTCGGCAGCGCGCCAGATCTGCGTGAAGTCCCGCATCAGCGCAGCCTGGTCGGTGCACGTCTCCCAGAACACCATCGTCTCGTACAGCCGGCGCCCGTACAGGTACGTGCGGATCGGCCGCTCGAGGTCGTTGATGGCGGCGTGCACCTCCTCATCCGGCGTAGCCCAGCCGAATTCCCCCTGCTCGTCCTCGATGTATCCGTCCAGCGATGCGATTGCCGAGTAGATCAGCTTGGCCATGGCAGCATTCAACACCGCATTCGCCGCCAGCCCCGAAGCGCGTGAGGGGCTGGCGGCTGGCGCGGTCGACGACTTGTCAGTCTTCGGCGGGTGCGTCGAGTACGGGCCGGGTGCTACCTGCGCTCGGCGCCGAGCCGTTGTGCCAGGCAGCGGGGCTGGAGCCGACGGATCCGTTGCTCGCCGCGGCAGCCGAGACGGCAGGCTCGACGGTGGCGCGGAGCTGGGGCCGGCCGCGGAGAGCGGAGGCAATGATGGCGATGACAGTGGCGATGGCCGCGAAGGTGAATGCCAGGTGCAGGCCGCTGGCGAACGGCTCCTCGATGAGCTTGGGGAAGAAGGACCGGCCAGTGACGTACGCGGCCTGGTGCGCGGGCATCCGCGCCAGCACGCCAGTCGGGGTCAGCAGCTCCTTGACGGGGTTATATCCAAGGAATGCGGAGAACAAGCTCCCGATAGGCGGCTCGCTGGCGACCAGGTGAGCGGCACTCGCGGGAACTCCGGCCCCGGTCAGCCCCTTGTAGAGGGCCGAGGGCAGCCGGGCGGCCAGGCCGAGGGTCACGATCGTGAAGAACAGGCCCATGGACAGCACGGTTGCCGAGTTCTGGAAGGTGTTGAGCATGCCCGCGCCGGCGCCGCGCTGGTCGGACGGCAGGCTGTTCATCACCGCCGCCTGGTTGGGCGCGAAGAACAGTCCCATGCCGATGGCGTTGAGGAAGATCAGCGCAGCGAACCAGCCGTAGCTGAAGTTGATCGGAAGAGTTTCCAGTAGCAAGAACGCGCAGGTGGAGATCATCAGGCCGCCAGTGGCCAGCGGCCGGGCGCCAACCCGGTCCGACAGCCACCCGGCGACGGGGCCGACTAGCAGGAAGCCGATGGTCAGCGGGACCATGGCCAGCCCGGCCCAGAGCGGGGTCTGGGCAAAGCTCTTGCCGTGCTGCGGCAGCCAGATTCCCTGCAGCCAGATGATGAGCATGAACTGGATGCCGCCGCGGCCCAGGGCGCCAAGCAGCGCGGCGATGTTCCCGGCCGTGAATGCCCGGATCTTAAACAAGGCGAGCCGGAACATCGGCGCCGCCACTTTGGTCTCCACCCAGGCGAACACGACGAGCACGGCAATGCCGCCGAAGACCGCGGCCAGAACCCGGGGGTTTCCCCATCCGGTCGGGTGGCCGCCATAGGGCAGCAGGGAGTAGACGATGCCAGTGAGCAGGGAGATCAGCCCAGCGGCGAACAGCGTGTTGCCGATCCAGTCGATCTTCGCCGGGATGCGCACTCCGTTGTCGCGCAGCTTGAGGTAGGCCCACACGGTACCGAAGAGCCCGAACGGCACCGATACCAGGAACACCAGCCGCCAGTTCAGCGGGCCAAGCACGCCGCCGAGTACCAGGCCGAGGAACGACCCGCATACGCCGGCTATGCCATTGATGCCCATTGCCATGCCGCGCTGGGTCACCGGGAAGGCATCGGTCAGGATGGCTGTCGAGTTGGCGAACAGGAATGCACCGCCGACCCCCTGGAACACGCGCATGATGATGATCCACAGGGCAGCGGCCGGGCCAGTCATCCAGGTAATCGACAGCATGATCGAGAACAGGGTGAACACCGCGAAGCCCAGGTTGTACATCTTCACCCGGCCGTAGATGTCCCCTACCCTGCCCAGGCTGACCACCAGCACCGCAGTGACCAGCATGAACCCCATGAAGACCCAAAGGAAATACGAGACGTTCGACGCCGCCAAGGGGTCCAGCCGTATGCCACGGAACAAGTCCGGCAGCGAAATCAGCAGGATCGACTGGTTGATCGTCACCATCAGGATGCCCAGCGTCGTATTCGACAGGGCAATCCACTTGTAATTTCCGCCCCGGCCCGTGTCGGCGGTGCTGATTTCGGCGGTCATCGCTGCGGCTCCGGCGTCAAAGCGCTTCCTTTCAGATGGTCCCGGCGCGTGACCGGGTTTGGGGGGTGCGGGCTAGGCCCAGCTGTCACCAAGTCCGGCGCCCTGACGGGTTGCCCGTCGCAGGCGGCTGAATCGAGGATCGCCAGCGCATCGGCCAGCTTGACCCGCTGCGCCGGGCTCAGTTCGGCCAGCCGGCTCGCCAGCCACGCGCACGCTGCCTGCCTGCGGTCTTCGACCTGCTGGCGTCCTGCGGCAGTGATGGCGAGGTTCACTCCTCGCCGGTCATGCGGGTTCGGCCGCCTGGTCACCCAGCCCGCTTCCTCCAGCTTGTCGGCGATCCGCGTCGCCGCCGAGGAGGGCACCCGCTCAGTCTCGGCGAGCTCTCCGATCGCCAGCTCACCATGATCTGCCAGTACGGCTAGCGCCGAGTACAGCGTGACGCTGAGGCCCGGCGGGTCGTTGTGCCGGAGGCGGCGTCCCACGCGCACCAGTGTCAGCCGCACGTGCTCAGCCAGGACAACAGGGTCCTTCAGCTCAGCATCGCCCGCAGGAGCTCGGGCTCCGGTCGGGTCGTCAGTCACTGGCACGCTCCAGATACTTGCCTAAGGCAAATACTATCTAGTGCAACTATCTCCCCGTCAACGGCCCCATGCCCTTCGGCCGCAGGTCACTGAGCATTCGTGCCTGTGAGTAGCGGGAGCAGGACGTTGTCGACGATCGCGGTGAGCACGTCATCAGGGATGGGCGCGCCGTGGATGAGGAAATGGTGGTCGACCAGCGCGGGCGCCAGGCCGATGAGCTGGGGCGTGACAGCTTCGGGACGGATGTCTCCGCGGGCGGCCGCGCGGTCGAGGACCTCGCGCATGATCTGGTCGCGCGCGGTGAACATGGCAGGGCGCAAGGCGGCGGTGCGGTCGGGATCGGTCAGTGTCTCGGCCATCAGCCCGCGGACGGCGGCGCCAAAGGCTCCGTCCAGCAACGTGGCCGCGCGCCGCAGGATGGCCAGCACATCCGCACGCAGGCTGCCGGTGTCCGGCGCTGACTCCGGCGGGCGGCTCTGGTGCTGCAAGGCGGCAACGACGAGCTCTGCCCTGCTGGGCCAGCGCCTGTAGACGGATGCCTTGCTGGCTCCCGCCCGGGCCGCGATCCGCTCTATTGCCAGCCGTGAGTAGCCGGCCTCGGCCAGCTCGGCCAGCGTCGCATCGAAGATGGCAGCGTAAAGGACCTCTCCGCGGCGCCGCGGACGACTACGGTGGCCGGCTTCAGCTGCGGCTGACGAGACGGGACTGGCGACCATGTGAACACCTCTGGATGCCGGGCAGTCCACCGACGTGCTGTCCCATCCTCGCGGGAGGACGTGCCCGGCAGCTGGCGGAGGGCTGTCCGGTAACTCTCCGTTTTGTTCTCTGACTGCGCTACCGTGCTCAGCATAGAGAACGGTGCGGTTCGTATATACGGGGAGCTGGCGTGCGCTGGTTCGCGTGGTGGTCGGTGCGCCATCAGTGGTGGGTGATCGGCGCCTGGCTGCTGGCGGTGCTCGCGCTGGCGGGGGTGGCCCTGGCGGCAGGCGGCGCCAGCTATGACGACAACTTCTCCCTGCCCGCCAGGTACGGCTCGACGCAAGCGCAGGCATTGCTTCAGGAGCACTTTCCGCAAGCTGCGGGGGACCAGGATCAGATCGTCTTTCACTCCTCGGCCGGGAAGCTCGCCGATCCGGCGATGCGGGACAGGCTGCAGGCGACACTCGCCCGGATCTCGCGGCTGCCGCTCGTCGTCAGCGTGGTCTCCCCGTATGACACGCACGGGCAGGCGATCTCCCGCGACGGCAGGACCGCGTTCGCAACCGTGACCTTCGGCGAGCAGGCCAATGACCTTCCTGAGAGCGCGATCAGCGCCGTGATCAAGACGGCGCGGGCAGCCCGGACCAGGGTCTTGCAGGTCGCCTTGCTCGGCCAGGCGATCGAGAACTCCGAGTCGCCAGCATTGAGCAACGCTGCGGCAGTGGGGCTGGGTGTCGCGATGCTGGTGCTGCTCGTGATGTTCGGATCGGTTGTCGCCATGCTGATGCCGATCGTGACCGTGCTCGCGGCCATCGCGGCAGGCACCAGCGTCAACGCCCTCATCAGCCACGTGATGGCCGTGAACTCTGCCACGGTTCCGGTCGCGCTGATGATCTCCCTCGGCATCGGCATCGACTACTCCCTGTTCATCGTGTCCCGGTTCCGCGGCCTGCTGGCCGAAGGTCATGAGCCAGAGCAGGCCGCAGCCGGGTCGGTCAATACCTCCGGGCGGGCGGTCCTGTTCGCCGGCAGCGTCGTCGTGCTCGCCTTGCTCGGCATGCTGCTGATCGGCGTGAGCATCACGAACGCGATCGCGATCGGATCAGCCGTGGAGGTCGCCTTCACGATGGCTGCCGCGCTCACCTTGCTCCCCGCGGTGCTTTCGCTGCT
The DNA here is from genome assembly GCA_030043395.1 of Streptosporangiaceae bacterium. The sequence continues at coordinate 1,042 of JASHXW010000151.1, read as the reverse complement.
CGGCCCGCGCGTGAACAGCCTGCCCGTGCCAGGCCGGCGGCCGGCCGGGTCAGCCGCCGTCTCCGGCCGCCTGAGCTCATGGGCCAGCCTGGTCCGGCGAGGGCGGTGGGCCGTGGCCGCCGCGGTGATCGCTGTACTGATAGTGCTGGCACTGCCGCTGCTGAGCTTGCGGCTGGGCGAGTCCGACGCAGGCACGGATCCGCGTAACACCACGACTTACCGGGCGTACCAGCTCCTCGCCCGCGGCTTCGGCCCTGGCTTCAGCGGTCCGCTGCTGCTGGCAGCCACGCTGCCAGCTCCGTCGGACACCGCCGTTCTCACGAGGCTGGCCACCGGCCTGCGGGCCGACCGCGAGGTGGCTTCGGTCAGCCCGGCGCAAGTCAATCCGGCCGGCACGGTGGCGGCCATGCAGGTCTACCCGACGACGTCTCCGCAGTCCGCGGCCACGAGCGAGCTGGTGGGCAGGCTGCGGGACACGATCATCCCGCGCGCTACCGCGGGCACCGGCGTCATGGTCTATGTCGGCGGGCCCACCGCGACGTTCATTGACCTCGGCAATCTGCTGAAAGGCCGGCTTCTGCCCTTCATCGCGGCGGTCCTGGTGATCGGATTCGTGCTGCTGCTCGTCATCTTCCGGTCCGTCGCGATCCCGCTGACCGCCGCGCTGATGAACCTGCTCTCCATCGGTGCTGCCCTCGGCGTGGTGAGCGTCCTGTTCGAGCATGGCTGGTTCGGGCTGTCGGCCGGTCCGCTGGACGTCGAGGTGCCGGTGATGACGTTCGCGATCGTGTTCGCCCTGTCCACCGACTACCAGGTATTCCTGCTGAGCCGCATCCAGGAGGAATGGCTCACCTGCGCTGACAGCGCACGGGCCGTGGATCAGGGCGTCAACAAGGTCAGCGGCATCATTACCGGCGCGGCGATCATCATGATCACCGTCTTCGGTTCCTTTGTGCTCGGCGGGCTGCGGATCCTGCAGGAATTCGGCATCGCATTCGGGGTTGCGGTCGCCCTGGACGCCTTCCTGATCCGCTTCGCTCTA
>JASHXW010000150.1 GCA_030043395.1 Streptosporangiaceae bacterium | reverse complement strand
CACACCTCGACGTACGCGCTGACCAACGTGACGCTGCCGTACATGATGGAGATCGCGAACCTCGGCTGGCGGGAGGCGTTGCGCAAGGACGCCTCGCTCGCCCCCGGGCTGAACACCCACGAGGGCCTCGTGACCTGCGAGCCCGTCGCCCAGGCGCATGGCCTGCCGTACTCGCCGCTGGCCGAGGTACTGGCGTGACCGCCGACGTGATGCGAGCGCCGAGCTGACGGCGATCGCCGCGGCGATCCGCCGTTACCTCGACCATCTGCTGGTCGAGCGCGGCCTGGCCGCCCACACGATCGAGGCGTACCGCAGGGACTTGCAGCGGTACGCCTCGACCATGGCTGCGGCGGGCAGGACCGAGATCGGCGAGGTCACCACGGCCGACGTTGCCGAGTACCTGGCGGTGCTGCGCGAGGGCGACGCCGATCACCCACCGCTAGCTGCGAGTTCGGCCGGGCGGGCGGTCGTCGCGGTTCGCGGCATGCACGCGTTCGCCGCCGCCGAGGGACTGGCCGGCTCGGATCCCGCCCGGGCGGTCCGGCCGCCGGCGCCGCCCAGGCGGCTGCCGAAGGCGATCTCGATTCCCGACGTGGAGCGCCTGCTCCAGGTCGCAGGGGATTCGCCGGCGCAGCGGCGGGACCGGGCATTGCTCGAATTGCTCTACGCGACTGGCGCACGGATCTCTGAGGCCGTTGGCCTGGACGTCGACGACCTCGACCTGACTGGCGAGCGCGGTCCCGCCGGCGCGCCCGCCACTGTCCGGCTGGCGGGCAAGGGCGGCAAGCAACGGATCGTGCCGGTCGGCAGCTTCGCCCTGCGGGCCCTTGACGCCTACCTGGTCCAGGCCAGGCCGGCGCTTGCCGCCAGCGCGCGGTCGGGCCAGGCCAGTCCCGCCGTCTTCCTCAATGCCCGCGGCGGCCGCCTGACCAGGCAGGGAGCGTGGGGCGCGCTGCGGGCCGCGGCCGCCAGGGCGGGGTTGCCGGAGATCTCGCCGCACGTGCTGCGGCACTCGTTCGCCACCCACCTGCTCGACGGCGGCGCGGACGTTCGCGTGGTCCAGGAACTGCTCGGCCATGCCTCGGTCAGCACCACTCAGGTCTACACCCTGGTGACCGTGGACAAGCTGCGCGAGGTCTACGCGGCGGCGCATCCGCGCGCGCTTGGCTGAGTATGGCGGACTGAGAAGGGACCAGAAAGCCGTCATAACGACCGCCGATCGATCCCTTTGCGGTATCCCTGACCTGCTGGTTATTCCCCCGCAAACGGTGAGTCAGCTTGCCCCGACCTGGTGCAGGCTCTAAAGTCCGGAAGGCAGTGGCGCGCAGCGTGCGCGGCTGCCCGGGAGGTGTCGCGGTGACAGGAACGCTGGAGGCAAGCGTCGGCACGATCGGCCCGACTGGCCGCCCGATGCCGTTCTTCCCCGAGCCTGAGCCACTGATCAAGCATGGACCGGCCCGGGTCGTGGCTGTCTGCAACCAGAAGGGCGGCGTCGGAAAGACCACCACCACGATCAGCCTGGGCGCCGCGCTTGCCGAGGTCGGGCGGCGGGTCCTGCTGGTCGACTTCGACCCCCAGGGCGCCTTGTCAGTCGGCCTTGGCTTCCAGCCGCATGAGCTCGATGCGACGATCTACAACGTCCTGATGGGGGCCGGGGTGACGGCCAGGGACGTGCTGTTCCGGACCAAGATCGCCGGCATGGACCTGCTGCCGAGCAACATCGACCTGTCGGGGGCTGAGGTGCAGCTCGTGCACGAGGTCGGCAGGGAGTTCGTGCTCGGCCGCGTGCTCGCCCCGATGCTGCCCGACTACGACGTCGTCCTGATCGATTGCCAGCCTTCGCTCGGCCTGCTCACCGTCAACGCGCTGGCCTGCGCGGACGGCGTGCTCGTGCCGCTGGAGTGCGAGTACTTCGCGATGCGCGGCGTGGCGCTGCTGATGGAGACGATCGACAAGGTATCGACCAGGCTGAGCCCCAAGCTGACCATGGACGGGCTGCTCGCCACGATGTACGACTCGCGTACCCTGCATACACGGGAGGTCCTGGCTGGCGTGGTCGCCGGATTCGGCGACAAGGTCTTCCATACCGTCATCAACCGAACCGTCAAGTTCCCTGATGCCTCCGTCGCCGGCGAGCCGATCACCGTGTTCGATCCGACGTCGCAAGGAGCAGCTTCCTACCGGGAGCTCGCCAGGGAGGTGCTCGACCGGTGGCGCAGGGCCGATCTCGCAGGTCAGGGCAACGCCGGGTAAAGGTCCCTGGCATATCGGAGCTGCTGCGCCCGGCTGCCGTCGTTCCCGCAGGCACCGATCAGCGTCAGGCCAGCGGCCGCGAGCAGCATAGCCATAAGATCACGGTGTACCTGTCCGAGGCGGAGCTGCTCGACCTTGAGCGAGCCAGGCTCACGCTGCGCGGCTACGGCATCTCAGCCGACCGGGGCCGCGTCGTCAGGGAGGCGCTGGCCGTACTGCTGGCGGACCTGGACGCCGAAGGCGAGAAGAGCCTGCTGGCCAGGCGGCTGCGCGAGGGAAATTGACCACAAGTCTCACCGACGGTGACGGCCCGGAATCGCCGCGGCCTGACACTGCGCGGGCTGACACTGGGCGGGCTGACACTGCGCGGGCTGACACTGCGCGGGCTGGAGCAGCCCGGGCCGGGGCGCCCGGCTCCTTCGAGGTGCACCTCGACGTCTTCGAGGGGCCGTTCGACTTGCTGCTCGGGCTGATTTCCAAGCACAAGCTGGACATCACCGAGATCGCCCTGTCTGCGGTGACCGACGAGTTCATCAGCTACATCGGTGCCCTTGCGGACCGCTGGGATCTCGACCAGGCCAGCTACTTCCTGGTCGTCGCGGCCACCCTGCTCGACCTGAAGGCGGCTAGGTTGCTGCCGTCCGGCGAAGTGGACGACGAGGAGGACCTAGCGCTGCTCGAAGCCAGGGACCTGCTGTTCGCCAGGCTGCTGCAATACCGGGCCTACAAGCAGGCCGCGGCCATCCTGGCCGGGCAGATGAACGTGCAGGCCCGCCGGTTCGCCAGGCGAGTGCCGATGGAGCCCGGGTTCGCGGACTTGCTGCCCGAGGTTCTGCTGAGCCTGACTCCGGCCCAGTTCGCGGCCATTGCCGCAGCCGTCATGGCGCCGCGCAAAGTGCCCGTCGTGTCGACCGCGCACCTGCACGTGCCCACGACGACGGTGGCCGAGCAGACCGCGATCATCCGCGGCAGGCTCCGGGCCGCGGGCCGGGCCTCGTTCCGCGAGCTCACCGCAGACTGCGAAGATACTTACGAGGTCGTGGCGCGGTTCCTGGCCGTGCTTGACCTGTACCGGGACAGGTGCGTGTCGTTCGACCAGGTCGTCGCGTTCGGCGACCTGTACGTCACCTGGACCGCGCACGAGGCGGCAAGCCCGGACGGACAAGCCGGCGGCGCCGACGCCGGCGACCCCGAAGAGGCCGGCGACGCCGGACTAGACGACAGCAGGCAAGGATGATCAAAGAACCCCTACCGGGCACGAGCGAGCCGCTGCCCGCCTTGTGGCCCGCACTCGAGGCGATCCTCCTGGTTGCCGACGAGCCCGTACCGGTGAACGTGCTCGCGCAGGTCCTTGAGGTGCACACCGATGACGTGGCTGCCGCACTGACCGGCCTGGCCGAGTCCTACACCAGGCAGGGGCGCGGCTTCGACCTGCGCGAAGTAGCAGGCGGCTGGCGCTACTACACCAGGCCCGAGCTCGCGCCGCTGGTCGAGCGGTTCGTCAGGGACGGCC
>JASHXW010000149.1 GCA_030043395.1 Streptosporangiaceae bacterium | reverse complement strand
CGCCGCGCATGGCCTTCCCGCTCACCTCTGAAGCTGGGGCACGCGATATAGCCAGGAACGCCACCTCTGCGCCGTCAGGAGACCAGGTAATCCGGGTAGGACTGAGTACCCCGTCGATCAGCGGTCGTTTAGAGCCGTCGATAGGTGACACGAGAGCTATGGACGCCTCTGACTCACCGTCGCGATACTCGGCGGCCGCGAGCGCCCGCCCATCGGGCGCCCAGGCCGGCCAGTGCAAGTCCGCTCCGGCGAGCCTGTCGCCGCCGGAACTCGCCGGACCAGACGCCGCGGTCAGGCGCAGTTCCCAATCATATTTTCCGAGTCCGCCGCTGGCGTTCCTCTGCACATACGCAACCGCGTCCCCGGAAGGCGAGATCGCCGTCTCCACGATTCGGCTGAATCGAAAGATATCTCTACATCTCATGCTCACTCGCAATTGCTCATCATGGATGCGGGCACAGTCAAGGACGGGCGGCTTGCGAGAATCCGCGCGCGCTTGCCGTGCACGCCCCCGCTACGGCCCCTGTCGTGCATGCTCAGCGCTGCTGCAGCCGTACCTCCAGGGCGTCCCGGAGCGCGTCGCCGATGAAATTGAAGGCGACTACGGTCAGCACGATCGCCAGGCCGGCCGGATAAATAAGCCACCAGTACCCGTCATAGATGTAATTCAGGCCGTCACTGAGCATCCCTCCCCAGTTGGCTGCCGGCGGTGGCGGCCCAAGTCCCAGGAAGCTGAGCGCTGCCAGGAGCAGGATGGCGTCGGCAACCGAGAATGTTGCGGCGACCACGATTGTTCCGATTACGTTCGGAACGATGTGCCGCAGGACGATCCACCTGTTTCGAACGCCCGAAGCCTTGGCTGCCAGAACGTAGTCCCGGACGCGCAGCGACAGGGTCTCGCCGCGAACCAGCCTGGCCGTCGTCAGCCACGAGACCATGGCAATCACGATGATCAGGACCGGCACCGTGGGAGTGAATATCGTGGCCAGGATCAGCACGATGAGCAGATAAGGGATCGCCAGGATTGAATCCACGACGCGCATCATGACGGCGTCGAGCCAGCCCCCCGCGTAACCGGCGACGGCACCCCACGCCGTCCCCCAGACGCTTGCCAGGATGGCCGCGGCAAAGCCAACCTCCAGCGAAGATTGGCCCCCGAGCATCAGCCGCCCGAGGACGTCGTAGCCGACGTTGTCGGTGCCGAGAAGATGCTTCGAGCTCGGCGGCTGGGTCACCTGCTGGATATCGATGTTCACCTGGTTCGTGTGATAGATCAGCGGACCCACGAAGCAGAAGAGGATCATGAACCCGATGATCCCGAGTCCAACGACCGCCAGGCGGTGCTGGACGAATACTTGCGAGGTCAGCCGCCACCTGCTGGCGGCGCGGAGGTCACGGCGCGGCTGGGCGTTCGACGGGGGGCGCCTGGTTCCTGATTCCCTGACTAGCGCCACTGGCACTCACCTCTAACGACTCGCACGGTACCGTCACTCACGAGTAGCGCACCCTGGGGTCGGCGACGGCGTACAGCACGTCGGCCAGCAGCGAGCCGGCCACGGTCGCCACCCCGACGACCACGGTGAAGCCGAGCAGGACCGGGTAATCGCGGACCGTCGCGGAAGTCCACAGCAGCAGTCCCATGCCCGGGTAGTTGAACACGGACTCGGTTATCACAGCCCCGGACAAGGTCGCGGGCAGGCTCAGGCCGACGAGCGTGATGATCGGCAGCAGAGAGTTGCGCAGCAGATGACGGAACAGGACGGCCCTGGATGACAGTCCGTTGCTGCGCGCGGTCCGGATGTAGTCCTGTACCAGGTTCTCGATCGCCGACGAGCGCATGTACCGGCTGAACTGAGCGATCGTGACTATGGACAGGGTCGCGACCGGCAGGATCAGCCCCAGGGGCTGGCTGAGCACGGAGCCGATCGTCGTTCCTTGCGGCGCCTCCGGCGGAAGCCAGTGCAGTTTCACGGCGAAGAGGGTGATCAGCAGGATGCCAAGCCAGAAGACTGGCATCGAGTAGCCGACGAACGATACGCCGGTCAGCGTGTAATCCACCGGCTTGTTACGCCGCACAGCCTGCAGAATTCCGAGCGGAATAGCGATCGCCAGAGCTACGACGTAGCTCAGCCCCACGATAAGGACACTCTTCGGCAGGTCTTGGGCGAGAAGCGAGTTAACTGTCTGGTTGTAGTGATACGAATACCCGAGGTTGCCATGGATAAGGTGATTGAGATAGGTCATGTACTGAACGAAGACCGAGCGGTTATAGCCATTCTGGACTATGAACTCATGGACTTGCTGATTCGTAGCGCGCGGACCTAGCAGGGCCCGGGCCGGCCCGCCTGGCAGGAGTTGCAGCAAGATGAAGACGATGATCGTCACGCCAAGCACGACGAAGATCGCCTGGAAAATCCGGCGGGCGATGTAGACAGTCATGGCCGTGGATAAGTCATTGCTGGTCCTCTGATCGGTAGGGAGGCTGGCTCAGCGCAGCCTGCCGCTAGGTCGGCTGGGAATCGGCCTCCTTGGCACGTGCTGGCACGGGCGAAACCTCGCCGCCCGGCATGATCTCCAGGGGGTCTTCGAGCGGAAAATGGCAGGCGGCGGTGTGGGCGGGCACTCCGAAGGACCTCATGGCAGGCTCCACCTCGGCGCATATCTGTTGCGATCGCGGGCACCGGGTGCGGAACCGGCAGCCCGACGG
>JASHXW010000148.1 GCA_030043395.1 Streptosporangiaceae bacterium | reverse complement strand
GTAGTAGTTCGCGTCGTAGAACGGCGCCTTGCCGACCAGGAACTGCGGCATGTTGTCCAGCCAGAGCTGGTGGAAGTGGTCGCTGCCGACCATCACGAGGACGTCGGGGTTGGCCCTGGTCAGGGTCTCGCGGAAGGCCTCGATCTTGGCCACCCACTCGTCGGCGAACGGCGGCCTGTCAGCACCGGTAGAGGTGCTCGCCCGGTAGTAGAACGGGTGATGCGTGGATGCGATAACCGCGGCGACGGTCGCCATGGCGGCTCCCTTATGAGCTGGGGGGTAGGTACTGCGTGTTGTGCTCGACGCTCAGGTAGATGTCCATGCCGACGGGTCGGCGCTTTTCTTCCGCCACGTGCCCGAGCAGGCCAGCCGTTCGCGCCAGCAGCGCGAAGCCGCGCAGCAGGTCAGGCGGCAAGCCCAGGTCAGCCAGCGCCGCGCCGCAGGTGCCTGCTCCGTTGAGCGGCAGCGTGCGCCCGAGTACCTGCGGGTGCACCCGCCCGATCGCCTCGAACAGGCGCAGGTGCGGGCCACGCAGGCCCTCCTCCTCCGCGATCGCGATCAAGGCTGGTGTCCGCGGGTCGGCGACCTTATGCACCGGATGCCCAAGTCCGGGGACGAACTTGCCGTCCCGGCGAGCCTGCTGCACGGCGTCCAGCGCCAGGGCGTCGAAGCCGGCGTCGTCTGCTGGCTCCTGGCCGGCCTGCGCGAGTACGTCGGACAAGAACCTGCCCGCGTCCTCCGTCACGCCGAGGAAGCGCGAGCCCCCGCCGAGCAGGCCCGCCGCAATCGCGCCCTGGACCGAGTCGGGCGCGCTCAGGTAGGTGAGCCTCGCGGCGATCGCGGTCGGAGTGAACCCGTGATCGGCCAGCGCGACGAGCACGGCCTCGAAGACCCGCACCGCGGAGGGCGTCGGTCGCTGCTGCGTCACCAGCCACAGTGCGAGCTCGCCGAATCCGACCTTGCCCATCAGCTCCGAGGCGAGGTCATGCCCGAGGACCGTGATCTTGTCGGGGTCGGACGCTCCGATCGAAGTCGGGAATCGCTGCTCGGTCATCGCGCGGTCCTGGTCGGCGCGGGCTCATCTGCGGCCAGCCAGGCCCTGATCTCGTCGCCGTGCTCGTCGAGCGCGGGCGGCGGCAGGTCATAGCGCGGCGCGGTCGCGGAGAACGTCAGCGGGTGCCTGATGGTCGGCATCGCGTCGTCGCCGTGCCCGGCGAGCAGGACGGGCTCGAGCCCGATGTCGCGAGCGAAGGCGATCCCCTTGTCGACGGTGTTGATCGGCCCGCAGGGCACTCCGGCGGCGACCAGCTCGGAGAACCACTCGGTGGCCGGGCGCCTTGCGAGCTGACCGACGAGCAGCGGCCGGAGCTGGTCACGATTGGCCGTGCGACCTTCGTTATGCGCGAACCGAGGGTCGGCGGAAAGCTCGGGAACGCCAAGTACCTCGCAGAGCCGGCGGAACTGCGCGTCGTTGCCGGCGGTCACGATGAGGTCGCCGTCCCCGGTGGGAAGCGGCTCGTAGGGGAACAGGCTGGGGTGCGAGTTGCCCATCCGGAACGGCACGACTCCCCCGGCAGCGTAGGCGGTGGTCTGGTTGACCATGCCGGACAGCGCCGACGCCAGCAAGCTGGCCTCGACGTGCTGCCCCTCGCCCGTCGCTGACCGCTGGGTCAGCGCCGCGAGGATGCCGAAGGCGGTGTGCAGGCCGGCCATCACGTCGAACACGGCCACGCCTGCCCGGTACGGCGGGCTGTCGGGCGCGCCGGTGAGGCTCATCAGCCCGGAGATGGCCTGCACCATCAGGTCGTAGCCAGGCAAGTCGCGCCCGCCGGTGGTGCCGAAGCCGCTGATCGAGGCGTAGACGATGCCCGGGTTGATCGCGTGCACCGAGTCGTAGTCCAGTCCGAACTTAGCCAGGCCGCCTGGCTTGAAGTTCTCCACGAGGACGTCGGCTCGCCTGGCGAGCTCCCGTGCCGCGGCCAGCTCGCCGGCCTCGTTCAGGTTCAGGGCGACTGACCGCTTGTTGCGGTTGATCGACAGGTAGTAGGTCGAGATGCCGTCGCTGGTCACCGGGGGAAGCCACTGGCGGGTGTCGTCGCCGGCCGGGCTTTCCACCTTGATCACGTCGGCCCCGAGATCGGCGAGCATCATGGTGGCGTAAGGGCCTGCGAGCACCCGGGAGAAGTCTGCGACGAGCAGGCCGGACAACGGCCCCTGACCGGATGCGGGCTGACTCATCTGGTGGGTTCTGTCCTTTTCTTCGGCGCGCGCTACCCATCCCGTGTCCGCTTGACGGACATCGGTCCGAGGATTTCGGGTCAGTCTGCTGCTGGCCTGTTCTGGTGTCAAGATACGCCGGCGGCGAGCGGCACTGTAATGGCCGGTGCGGACTGGAAGGCTGCCCAGTCGGCACTGATCGCGCCAGCGGCTTGCAGCAGCAGCGGCAGGTACTCGCCGGTGAGCGTTTCCACCGACGTCTCCGCGGCGTGCACGGTGACGTTCATGGCGGCGATCACCCGCCCCTGGCCGTCCCGCAGCGGGGCGGCGACCGACCGGATGCCGAGCGCGAGTTGCTCATCAGTCAGTGACCAGCCACGCGCGCGGACCTCGCGCAGCGCCGCCTCGCGTTCGGCTGGCTCCGGTTGCCAGCGCGGCGTGATCCCGGACCTGCTCGGCTCGGCCAGCACCGCCTCGACCTGCTCGGGCGGCAGCCCGGCGAGCAGCACCTTGCCGAGCGAGGTCGGCATGGCGGGGAACCTGGTGCCGATGTTCACGGCCAGCGCGATGATCTTCGGCACCGCGACCCGGCACACGTAGACGATGTCCGATCCGTCGAGCTGCGCGATCGACGAGGACTCGTGGGTCCTGGCCACCAGGGCCTGCATGTGCGGCTGCGCCAGGTCCCACAGGCTGCGCGACAGCACGTAGGACATGCCGAGCTCGAGCACTCGGGGGGTGAGCTCGAAGCCGCCGTCGAGCGTCCGGACATAGCCGAGCTCGGACAAGGTCAGCAAGATCCGCCTGGCCGTGGGCCTGGCGAGCCCGGTCGCGGTGGCGACGGCCGCGAGCGACATGACGGGCTGCCTTGGCTGGAATGCCCTGATCACGTCCAGGCCCCTGGCCAGCGCCTCGATGAAGTCAGGGCTGGTGTCGGGGCGTGCCATGACAATCTCCACTAATGAGGCCGGGCATCATCCGGTCAGTAAGGCGAGGCTGCTTGCCTGACCTGAACTGTAGCGTGGTCCGCCCGCCCTGTCCGCATGCCGGACGCCATTTTTCCGTCGTGACCATCCTGGGACCTTTCGGCCCTTGACATGTGCTCGCAAACCGGCAACGCTTCCGCTCAAGTCTGCACGCAGCCGTGATACGGACACATGTCCGCATTGCCGGAAACCATACTTTCCCGATAGCCGAGAACCGAGGTTCGCCATGACAGCTGCATCAAGTTCTGGCCTGACGCCAGGGCGCCCGCTGGTGTTCCGCCACGCCACGGTGCTGACCATGGACGATGCGCACCGGGTGGAGCTAGATGCGGACGTGCTCATCGAGGGCGAGCAGATCAGTGCCGTCGGCCACAACCTGCAAGTGCCCGACGGCACTGCCGAGATCGACGCCACCGGCGGCATCGTCATGCCGGGGATGATCGACACGCACCGGCACATGTGGCAGACGGCGATGCGCGGATACGGCGCCGACTGGACCCTGACCCAGTACTTCGTCTGGAACTACCTGCAGTGGGGCAAGTCGTTCCGGCCTCAGGACATCTACGCAGGCAATCTGCTGAGCGCGATGGAGGCCATCGACGCCGGCGTCACGACCAGCGTGGACTGGTCGCACAACCTGCAGACGGTCGAGCACGCCGAGGCTGCCGTGTCCGCGCTGACCGAGGTGCCCGGCCGGTTCGTCCTCGGCTACGGCAACATCCAGGCCGCACCATGGGAGTGGTCGGCGACCCCGGAGTTCCGTGAGTTCGTCGCCAAGCGGTTCGCGGGCGGCGGCACCGAGATGCTCGGCTTCCAGATGGCCTTCGACGTGCCCCCGGCCAGCCCGGACTTCCCGGAGAAGGCCGCGTTCGAGGTCGCGCGCGAGCTCGGCGTGCCGGTGACCACTCACGCCGGGGTGTGGAAGGTGACCACCGACGAGGGCATCAGGCTGATGCACGAGCACGGGTTCATGAACGAGCGGACCATCTACGTGCACGCGGCAAGCCTGTCCCCTGACTCCTACCACCGGATCGCCGCGACGGGAGGCCACGCCTCGCTGTCGACCGAGAGCGAGTGCAGCGCCGGGCAGGGCTACCCGCCCACCTGGAAGCTGCGTGAGCACGGCATCAGCGTCTCGCTATCGATGGACACCAGCGTCTGGTGGAGTGCCGACCTCTTCTCCGCGATGCGCGCCACCCTCAGCGCTGACCGGGCCAGGGAGAACCTCGAAGCGCACGCCAGGGACGAGACCGTCACCCACCACAAGCTCCGGGCCGAGCAGGTCGTGGACTGGGCCACCAGGGGCGGCGCGAAGGCGCTCGGCCTCGACTCGGTTACCGGCAGCCTGGAGGCCGGAAAGAAGGCCGACGTGGTGCTGATCAAGAACGACCAGTCCCCTGCGATGTTCCCGCTGCTCAACCCGTATGGCCACGTGGTGTTCCAGGCTGGCCGGGGCGACGTGCACACGGTGGTGGTCAACGGCCGGGTGGTCAAGCACGACCACCACCTGGTCGGGGTAGATCTCGGCAAGGCGCGCGATGTCGTCGAGCAGACCGTCGAGTACCTCAAGGGCGAGCTCGGCCCGCAGGCGTGGGACGAGGGCATGCACCCGGAGATCCCCGAGACCCGGGTCCTGGACAACCCCTATACCTACACCTACACGCAGGAGTGAGGCCGGTGGGCTGGTGGCGCCTATGACGATGCCGACGATGCGAGCCGGCGTCCTGCGTCAGCACGGCACGCCGCCGGAGTTCGGCCAGCATCCGGCGCCTGCCCGGCACTCAGGCCAGGCGCTGATCAGGGTGGCGGCCGCCCCGATCAACCCGCTTGACCTGCTCTGCGCTTCGGGAACGTCCTACTTCGGCGCGCCCGCGCTGCCGTACGTGCCCGGTGCCCAGGGTGTCGGCGTCATCGAGGACGCGGACTCGCTGCCCGCCGGGCAGCGAGTCTGGTTCAGCTGCGACGCGGGCATGGCGCCAGGCGATGGCGCGATCGCGGAGTACTGCGTGGCCGGCGAGGCGG
>JASHXW010000017.1 GCA_030043395.1 Streptosporangiaceae bacterium | reverse complement strand
CAATAGCGCAGGTACCAAGCAGGATCATCGCAGCCGCCGCCGGACGTCCCTGCTTACTGAATCGCTGGCATGCGCCGGCGTCATACTGATCCTCGCCGGCAGTGGCGCCGCGATTGGCCAGCGTTGGCTGGCAATCACCGACTGGGAGCGCACGGCTATCCTTTCCGCTGCCGGAGGCTGCTTCTTGCTCGCCGGATCCGTCGTACGGTGGGTAGCCGGATCAATGGAGCAAGCTCTGACCGAGGCATTGTGGATTATCTCTGCTGGTTGTATTTGCGCCGCCGTCGTGATCGTCACGGCGGGAATAATCGGGACGTCAGGCGCGGCGGCCGCTCTCATCACTGGTGCCGCACTTGCTGTCTACTGCGCAGCGCTCTGGTGGAGCTGCAGGCGCGAGTTGCTGATGGCCGCCACATTTGCCGGAACTGTTAGCGCGATCTGCGGGGCGATCATGCTCGTTGCGGGCCACGCGGCACCATGGCTGGCCATCGCCCTCGGGCTATGGCTGGTCGGCCTGGCTTGGGCTGGTCTTGGCTGGCGCTACGATCAGCCCTTCGGAACGAGCCTCACCATGGGCGTCGCTCTTGCACTCGCATCGCCCGCGATGGCGGTCCACGACTTCGGCTGGGTTTATGCGATCGCCATCGTTACTGCTGCAGCCGTTATGGCCGCAAGCGTCCCGCTACGCAACAGCGTGGTGCTCGCTTTCGGCGCGTCCGCGGCGTTCGGCTACATCACGTCCGCAGTGCTGACGTACTCCCACGGATCGCTTGGCCTAGCCACCATACTGATCCTCATCGGCGCCCTATTCGTCGGCGTTTCCCTCCTGACGGTATGGCTGGGACGAAATGCACGGCCACCACGGCAGATACCTGATCTTCCTGAACCGAGGCTGAACGGCCACCGGCCCAGCCAGGGCGTTAGCTTCGGCATGACACAGCCAGACAGGGCCGACACCGCCGACGAGCCCGTCCCTGAGCACGCCCAGGCCGCGTGACCATTGGCCATGGGAGCCGCCCTCGACGAGGCGCCTGGCCAGGTACCGCGGAGCCCATCCCGATACGCCACGACCCGCCTCCCCGGCCACGGCTTTTCAGGGCTTTGGTCCGCAGGGAACGGGCGTATCGGCTCTGCCTGCTACGCCCGTAACAGCGGGAGAATTCGAGCATGATCAGGTTCAGGGCGGGCCAGCGCAGGCGACGCCGCAGTGGTCCGGACGGCGACCGGGCCGTTCTCGCAGATTCCCATCTTCGCGTGCTCCGAACGGCCGACCGGTCATGTTGCTGCTCAGCCAGGCCGCGCGTGATCGCCGTAATGCCACCTGTGCCAGGCAGAGAGCAGGCGACCGAACTTCTGTTCTGCGCGCACCACTACCGGGAATCGCGGCAACAGCTAGCGGCGACCGGCGCTGTCGTCTTCGACATTTACGGCAGGCCACTCGCAGCCACAAACCGCAGGCAAACCGCGATGGCAGGCCACTAACTGCTCCCGCTGTGGCCGCGCCGTCGCGAGACCAGCCCTCAGCCAGGAGTGGAGTCGTAGCGGCTGACGGACAAGCGCTGGCTGACCAGCCCCAGGCCGCTCAGAGGTCCTAACGGCCGACCCGGACGCGACCTTCGCCCCTAGTTCCAGATGAGCTTGCCTCGTTGACTGGAAGTAAGAGCCTAGGCAACTGGAGACCGGGATGAGCGCCCAGAGAAAGCCCACGATCGTCGTAGGCGTCAGTGGATCACCTGCCTCCGAAGCGGCTTTGCGCTGGGCGGCGACCGAAACCGAGCGCCTGCACGGAACACTCCGGATCATTCTGGCCTGGCGCCAGGAACAGCGAGCGCACTACGCCCGTCCCGCTGACCTGGCCGACGGGTCGAGCGGCAGCGAGCGAGCCCGCCGGAAGCTTGCCGAGACGGTTCGGGCCGTACTCGGGCCCGGCCCGCAGCACAGCGCCGTTTCCGAGGTCGTGGAGGGCAGCGCTGAGCGCAAGCTGGTCGCCGAGTCGGCGGCGGCCGACCTGCTGGTGCTGGGCTCGGGACCCGGCGACTGCGTCGGGCCGGTGATCCGGGCTTGCCTGAGCCAGGCGCAGTGCCCGGTCGTCATCGTCAGCCCGAAATCCGTACACGCGGCAGAACTGCGCGGACTTCGGTGCCTGCCAGCGCACCCGGGCATCCGTACCGGCTGCGGTGACCAGGGCCAGCCCAGGTGGCCGGTCCTGATACCAGCACCCGCTGCCCAGCAATGAGATCGAATGGAGGCGACGAAATGAACCGCAGCCAGGAGGAACTCGAGGCGATGCTCCGCCATCTCGGCGCCGCATACTACGACTCGCTCAGCGGCCACGCCGGCCGCGGCGAAGTCCGCCGAGCGGTCGCCCAGGTCGCCCGCGAACTGGGCGACGAATCCGCCCCGCATGGGCCGGGCGCTGCGCAGTCAGCCGCTCAGGTCCACCGTCACCACGGCCGCCTGCATTGCCGAGTGCGTGACGTAATGGCGACGAACGTCGTCACGATTAACCAGACGGCGCCATTCAAGGACATCGCTCGCATCCTGGTGGAGCAGCGCATCAGCGGTGTGCCGGTGCTACTCCATGACGGGCACGTCGCCGGCATGGTCACCGAGGGGGACCTGCTGCGGGCGAGGGACAGGCACATCGACTCCCGGCGCCGGTGGACTGGAGCGCATCGCTACGGCACGGACAGGGACCGGTACGCCAGGCTTACCGCCGAGCAGCTCATGACTTCGCCTGCGGTGACAACTCACCCTGACGCCACCATCGCCGCCGCGGCCGACGTGATGAACCTGCATCACGTGAGGAGGCTGCCCGTCATCGGCGCGGATGGCGCGCTCCTCGGCATGGTCAACCGGCGCGACCTGCTCAACGTCTTCCTCGTTGCCGACGAGCGCATCGCTCGTCAGGTGACCGAGCTGATCGGCGAGATCATTCCGGAAGACAGCGCGCACGTCTCGGCCACTGTCAGTGGCGGGATCCTGACCTTGGCCGGACATCCCGACGGCGAGACGCAGGCTGCCAGGGTCGCAGAGGTGGTCAATCTGGCCTGGGACATAGACGGCGTCGTGGACATCCTCGACCACACGGCCGAGCAGACGGCCGACTGAGCTACCGCCATCGTCCGGGCAACTCAGTACCGGCTAATACCGGCTGCAGTCCGAGGGCTCCACTCCCCGCCGGATACCAGCCTGGTGCCGGCACCTAGTCAGGGTGCGCCGCGTGGTACTCGTCGACGACCTGCTGCGGGATCCGACCGCGGTCGCTGACTTGCCTGCCGCTCGCTCGCGCCCACTCGCGGATGGCAACCGTGCGACGGCGTGATGCCGCAGTTCTTGATCCGGTGCCGCCTGCCTGGCGGGTTGCGGCCCGGCGAGCGTGGTCCGCGTACTCCTGCAGCACTGACCTGAGTCTGGCGGCGTTGGGCGCCGACAGGTCGATCTCGTAGGTGCGCCCCTGGTAGCCGAACGTGACGGTCTCAGCGGCAGGACTGCCGTCGATGTCGTCAACGACCGTGGTTTGGATCTTTTGCGCCATAGGTCCCCCTGACATGTGCGCGAAACCGCAGGCCGGCGACGCGCTGAGGCAACCGCTGGCCGACATCATGATCACGAGCGTGGAAGATCGAACATACCCGAGCCACCGGCAATCGGGCCTGCTCGTCCCGTCAGCCCGACTGCCAGGTACCGCGCGGCAGCGACCCGCGCGCGAGGTCGCCATGCCCGTGGACGCCAGCAAGGATCAGGTTGATGGTGAAGTCAAAGCGATCGTGCCCGGCTCCCGAGGTGAGCTCCGCCGCGTAGCGCTTGGTCTGGGGAAACGTGTCGGGCAAGTCGGCGAACCGGCGCAGTAGCTCGTCGCGGCTGACAACCCAGCTGCCTCCGCCCCGGTTGACCTGGTTGTCCCGCAGGGAGGTCTCCAGGCAGTACGCGTTGACGTAGAGCGTCAGCGCGTCGATCGCCCAGGCGGCGGTCTGCGGATCGACTCCTCCGGCGAGCACGATGGCGAGCAGCCCCTCACTGATTCGCATCGTCTCGAGGTTCGTCGGCACGACCGCGAGCGCCGCGCCGGAGATTCCGGGATAGCGCGAGTACTGGTCTCGCAGCTGGGCGTAGACGCTTGCGATCTGCTGGCGCCAGCTATCCGGGTCCGGCTCAGGAATCTCGATCTGCGCGTAGAGACGGCCGAGCAGCAGTTCGTCCAGGTCCTCCTTGTTGACCACATGCGCGTAGAGGGAGGCTGGGCCTGTCTGGAGCGCAGTGGCCACGCGGCGCATCGTCAGGGCCTCGTATCCCTCACTTGCCACGATGTCGAAGGCGGTATCGATGATGGCATCGACCGTGATCGGCTTCTTTCGTCCGCCGGACGGCCCGCGGCGCTTGACGGGGGCGGTCGCGTCGCTCTCGAGTTGCAGGTGGCGGGCAGCGCGCCGTCGCTGTGGAGCCGATGCCATGGAGGGAGTGTAGCAAGCTCTAGAACATCCTTCTGTTATTCGCGAACATAGCTCCGTTTGACACGAACGCTGTTCGTATACAGAATAGCGTTCGTGTCTACTACCACTGACCTCAACCGATCCGACCGCAGCCGCAGCGAGCCGCTCGATCCCGCAC
>JASHXW010000147.1 GCA_030043395.1 Streptosporangiaceae bacterium | reverse complement strand
CCGCGCTCCGGCATGCCGTCGGCGAACTGTCCGGCGAGCAAGACAGCCTGTCCCGAGGGCACGCCCTGGCGCAGCTTCGCTGGATACGCGCCAGGTTCCGCGACGCTGACCGGCCGGGCTGGGTGGCCCCGCCAGATCGCGAGCTGACCGAGCACTTCGACGAGTCCTTCCTGGCGGCGCTGCCCGCCCGCGAGCTCGCTGAGAACCTGGCCGCAATTGCCCCCGACCTGCGCGCCGAGCTGGTGGTCGTCGCGGACGAGCCGCTGCATGCCCGAGTGAGGCTGGCCGGCCTGGAGTGCGTCGCCTCGGCGGCCGCTGAGCCGCCATACCGGCTGACCGGGCTGCGCGCGTTTCCGCTCAGCGCGAGGATCACCGACCCCCGCCTGGCGCAGAACCCGCCGACGCGCACTCTCGGTGACCCGCCGGACTTGGAAGTTGCTGCCGCGGCGGCGGCATTCACCGACATCGGCCTGATCGGGCTGATCCTGGCGGGCGGCGGTCCGCGAAGTCCGGCATGGGCCATCACGCGCGGCTGGGCCAACCTGGACCGAGCCGAGGCTCTCGAGCCTGAGCACCGATTCCCCGCCGCCGGCATCGCGCCGCTGGTCACGCTCACGGCGGTGCTGCGCCTCGTCGCCGATGGCCGCTTCGGCCTAGACACGGCGGTCAACGAGAAGCTGAGCTCGGTGCACCTGGCCGATGACATGGTGACGGTGCGGGAACTGCTCAGCCATTGCGGCGGAGTCGGGAATCCGCCGCCAGGCCGGCTCTTCGCCGACAGCGTCCCCGACCTCGAAACGCTGGCGGGCGGGCAGGTCGTCGACTGGCCGGGCGAGCGCGGCGTGCTGCGCCCGAGCAACGGCGGCTTCGCCGTGCTTGGCCAGCTCATCGCCGACGTCACGGCCCTTCCGTACCCGCAGGCAGTCAGCCAGCTTGTGCTCGAGCCGCTGGCGATGACCTCGTCGTCCTTCCCGCTCAGCACGGCCGAGATCGGGCCAGGCACGCTGACCGGCTACGGCGTCACGGCCAGCGGATCCTGCACCGAGCTGCCCGCGACGCTCTGCACCATCCAGGCTGTCGGCGGCATGTGGACGACGGTCGCCGATCTCGTGCGCCTGGGGGCGGGGTGGTCCTCGCTGCTGCCGGCTGCCCTCGCGCGCGAGGCGGTAGCGCCGCAAACGCCGGCTGGCCCTGGCGGCATCAGGGCCGGACTGGGCTGGCTGCTGCCACCGGGAGGCAACGCAGCCATTCAGGCCGGGGCCGCACCAGGTGCCACGGCATCCTTGCTGCTGCGCCTGCGTGACAACTACGTGCACGTCACCATGACGAACCGGATGTCGCCGATAGACCAGGTCGACGAGCCCGTACTGCGCTCGTGGACCGACTAAGTGCCATAGGGACAACTGCTAAGGAACAAAGGAGAACGCTCATGTACCAGCCGTATCCGACCAGCGCCCAGATGCCCGACAGCCAGCGTCTTGCCAGGCCTGCCTCGGTTGTCAACGCCGTCAGGGTCATGTACGCGGGAGCGGTCGCCAGCGTCCTGCTGGCCGTCGTCGAGTTTCTGACGCGCAAGTCACTGAAGGCCAGCTTGCTCCGCCAATTCCCGAAGCTGGCAGCGCGCCATCCGCACTTCGCGTCCCGGCCCTTCACGCTCGCCGCCATCGTCGGGGGCGTCATCGCCGTCGTGCTCTGGATCGTCATCGCCCAGTCGTGCAAGGCAGGCAGGAACTGGGCCCGGATCACCGGGACCGTGTTCTTCGCCATCGCCACGATCGACGCGCTGACTGCCCTGGCCATTCCCTTCGCTGTCGGGGTGAAGATCGTCCAGCTTGTGGTGTGGCTGCTCGGGCTGACCGCTGTCGTGCTGCTCTGGCGCCGCAGTTCCAACGAGTACTTCCGGGCACCCCGCGCATGATCGAGGTGGACCGGCTCAGCAAGCACTTCGGCCCGGTCCGGGCTGTCGACGACCTGAGCTTCTCAGTCCGCCGAGGACACGTGACTGGCTTCCTCGGGCCGAACGGGGCCGGCAAGTCGACCACCATGCGCGTCATCCTCGGTCTCGACGCTCCCACCTCGGGAACCGCACTGGTTGGCGGGCGCCGCTACGGCGGGATCGTCCGCCCGCTGCGCGAGGTCGGCGCGCTGCTTGACGCGAACGCCGTGCACCCCGCGCACACCGCATGGGTGCACCTGCTGGCGATCGCCCAGAGCAACGGAATCGCTCGCCGCCGGGTCACCGAGATGCTCACGCTCACGGGGCTGGATTCCGTGGCACACCGCCAGCTCAGGGGCTACTCGCTCGGCATGAAGCAACGTCTGGGCATCGCGACCGCCCTTCTCGGCGACCCTGGGGTGCTGATTTTCGACGAGCCCGTGAACGGCCTGGACACCGAAGGCATCCACTGGATCAGGCAGCTGTTGCGCGCCCTGGCTGCTGAGGGGCGCACGGTCTTCGTCTCCAGCCACCTGATGAGCGAGATGGCACTCGTGGCCGACCACCTGATCATCATCGGGCGCGGCAAGCTGCTCGCCGACGTGTCAACCGAGCGATTCGTCGAGTCCAGCGCACGCCGGGACGTGCTCGTGCGCTCGCCCCGGGCCACCGAGCTGGCTGAGCTCCTGCGAGCACGCGGCGGCGTGGTCGCGCTCCAAGAGGACGGCGGGCTGTCGGTGACCAGCCTGGATGCCCCGGCGATCGGCGACCTGGCCGCTGAGCATGCCATCTCCGTGCACGAGCTCGTACCCAGGCACGCCTCACTTGAGGACGCCTATCTCGACATCACCGGCGAGAGCGTCGAATACCGAGCCGGGAGCCCGGCAGACCAGGAGCCAGCAGTCCGGTGACCACACCAGAGCTAACGACGGACGCTTCACCCGCTGCTTCGCCCACCGTGCGCTCGGCTCAGCCGTCGTTCCCGGTTAGGTTCCGCGACGTCACCGGCGCGGAGTGGACCAAGCTCAGGTCGATCCGGTCCAATTGGTGGACGCTGCTCGCCGCCTGCGCGCTGACGATCGGCGGCACTGTCCTCCTCGCGTCCACGCTCGGCGGCGTCCCGCATTCCCCGGTCGGCGGGCCGATCAGCGCGCTCACGGCCAGCTATCTGGCCTACGCCGAGTACTCGGTGCTTCCGGTTGGCGTGCTAGGCGTGCTCGTCTTCACCTCCGAGTACACCACTGGCCGGATCCGCACCACCCTGACCGCGGTGCCGCAGCGCAGGATGGTCGTCGCCGCCAAGGCTGTCGTCGCAGGAGCCTTCGCCCTCGTGCTCGGCGAACTGCTCGCCTTCGCGCTCTTCGCGATGACGCAGGCCCTCCTGTCCGGCC
>JASHXW010000146.1 GCA_030043395.1 Streptosporangiaceae bacterium | reverse complement strand
TCGAGGAGGTGGCAGGGGTCGCCAAGCACGCCATGGAGCACTACTTCGACTTCATCGCGGCGGGCCTGGACCTGACTCCGGTCATCACGCACCGCTTCCCGCTCGACCGCTGGGCCGAGGCCGTGCTCGCGATCAAGGACTCGCGGCGCACTGGCGCCGTCAAGGTGCTGCTCGAGCCCGCCTGAGCCCGTCACCCGCGGACGGCGGCGTATCGCTCCCTGACCTGCGGCTGCGGCTCTGCCTCGTACCGCGCGGTGGTGCCGACCGCCCACTCAGGCGGCGCATTGCCGCCCGCGAGCACCCACGCGGCCTGCCGCGCCGCCCCGTCCGCCACGTACTCACCCGGTTCAGGCACGTCGACTGCGACTCCGAACACGGCAGGAGCGATCTCCCGCACCGCCGCCGAACGTGCACCACCGCCGATCAGCAGGACCCGCCGGACCGGGGCACCAGCCTCCCGGAGGACGTCGAGTCCGTCGGCGAGACCGCACAGCATGCCTTCCACCGCTGCCCTGGCCAAGTTCTGGGGTGTCGCGTTCGACCCGGTCAGGCCGAACAGCGTGCCAGTCGCGTCCGGCCGGTTAGGAGTTCGCTCACCCTCCAGGTACGGCACCAGGGTCAGCCCGCCGGCACCTGGCGCCGCCGCCAGGGCCAGCCTGGCGAGCTGCTCGACGTCGACGCTCAGCATGGCGGCAAACGATGCCAGGACCCGGGCGGCGTTGAGGGTGCACACGAGCGGCAGGAACTGCCCGGTCGCGTCGGCGAACCCGGCGATCGCGCCGCTGGCGTCAGCCGTGGGCGCCGGGCTGACGGCGAACACCGTGCCCGAGGTTCCGATCGAGACGACCACGTCGCCGGCCGCGGCGCCGAGCCCGAGCGCCGCCGCCGCGTTGTCCCCGGTTCCCGGCCCAAGCACATGGCCGGTCCCCTCGCCGG
This sequence comes from Streptosporangiaceae bacterium, assembly GCA_030043395.1. The sequence goes on along the minus strand of JASHXW010000146.1, from coordinate 8,574 downwards.
CCGCGAGGCTGGTCACCTCGCCGGCGACCTCGGCCGGGCCGAGCACGGGCGGCACGGCCAGATCCCGCCCGCTCGCCAGCCGCAGCAGGTCCAGCCGGTACTTGCCGTCAGCTGGCGACCAGTAGCCGGTGCCGCTCGCGTCGCCACGGTCGGTGCGCAACGCGCCGAGGCCTGTCCCGCCTGCCAGCTTCCAGGTCAGCCAGTCGTGCGGCAGGCAGACCGCAGCCGTCCGCGTCATGGCATCCGGCTCATGCTGGGCCAGCCAGCGCAGTTTCGTCACCGTGAACGAGGCCACCGGTACGCTGCCGACCGCCCGGGCCCACTCGAGCGCCCCCTTGGCTGCATCCCCGCCGCCAAGCTCGGCGACCAGTTCAGCGGCAGCGCCAGCCGACCTGGTGTCGTTCCAGAGCAGCGCTGGCCTGACCACCTCGCCGTCGCCGTCGAGGCAGACCATTCCATGTTGCTGGCCAGCCACCGAGACAGCGGCCACATCGGCCAGGTCGCCAGCCTGCGCGACCGCAGACTGCAGCGCGCGCCACCAGTGCACCGGGTCGACCTCGGTTCCCGGCGGATGCGCAGCCTGCCCCGAGCGGACCAGCGTGCCGCTGGCCGCGTCGCGGATCACGACCTTGCACGACTGGGTCGACGAGTCGACCCCCGCTACCAGCACGCTCATCGCACTCCCCATGTTAGCGTTCACACATAGCTAGTGTTTGCTAGCAGATCATGCCAATTTTCGTCCTAACAAACTCGCATAAGCTCATGTGGACCCCGGAGCGCTGGTCGCACGCCAGAGGTGACTCGCTACCTCTGTGGCCAGGTGTTTGGTCACGGTATGATTAAGCGTCACATCACCGGTCGCCCGGATGTGAGCGCCAGACAGTAATGCGCGGGATGTCCATTGGAACCGGGTGTGCTGGATTCGAGGGGGGCAGTGTGACGCCGACCGAAAGCAGTCAGGCCGCCCGGCCGTTGATGGCCGATGTGGCCAGGCTGGCTGGCGTATCGCATCAGACAGTCTCCAGGGTCCTGAACGATCACCCGCATGTCAGCGCGAAGACCCGGGCCGGCGTGCTCGCCGCGATTCGCGACCTCGGCTACCGGCCGAACGCGGCTGCGCGCACGCTCGCCACCGGTAAGACCAACGTGATCGGCGTGATCAGCGTCGACAGCACGCTCTACGGCCCGTCCTCGATGCTGTATGGCCTGGAGCGCGCCGCTCCGCCGGAGTACATGGTCGCGATCGCCAGGCTGGAGGCCTTCGACCGTACCTCGCTGCACGAGGCTTTCGAGCGGTTCCTCGGCCAGGCCGTCGAGGGCATCGTCGTGGTCGCGCCGCAGATCGCCGCCGTCGAGGCGCTGATCAACCTCAAGACGAACGTCCCACTGGTCGCGATCAAGTGCGGGCTCGGCGCCCCGCTGCCGTCGGTGACGGTCGACAACGAGGCCGGCGCGGCGCGTGCCACGCAGTACCTGCTGGACCTCGGTCACCAGACGGTCCATCACCTGGCCGGCCCGCAGGCGTGGCTGGACGCCGCGGAGCGCGCCGCCGGCTGGCGCAAGACCCTGGAGCGCGCGGGCGCGCCTGTGCCCCCGATGGTGTTCGGTGACTGGTCGGCGCGCTCGGGTTACGAGGCCGGCCACGGGCTCGCAGCGGTACCCGACGTCACGGCGGTCATGTGCGCGAACGACCAGATGGCACTAGGCCTGCTGCGCGCACTCGCGGAGCGTGGCCGCAACGTTCCCGAAGACGTCAGCGTCGTCGGCTTCGACGACATCCCGGAAGCCCCGTTCTTCCCTCCGCCGCTGACCACGGTCCGCCAGGACTTCGGCGAGCTCGGCCGGCGCGCCGTGCACATGCTGATGGATCGCATCTCGGGCGCGGACGGGCTCGTCCCGTCGGTGCCGATCCAGCCCGACCTCGTCGTCCGGGCCAGCGCGGCGCCGCCGCGCCGTCGCCGCTCGGGCTGAGGAGTCAGGCTCAGCTGGTCACGCTGGGCTGGTCACGCTGAGCGGTGGCGCTCCTCGAGCGCGCGCCGGTACTCGGCAATGACGATGTCGTTGAGTTCCTGCACCGACGTATCGCTGCTCCGCTTGTCCAGCGCGATCTGGCCGTGCTGGAGCAAGTTCACCCGGTCGCAGATCTCCAGTACCTGGCCGTAGTTGTGCGCGATCACGATGATCGACACGTCTCCCCTGCGCTTGAGATCGCGGATCACGTCCAGGATCAGCGCGACCTCCTTGGCGCCCATGGCGGCAAGAGGCTCGTCCAGCAAGAGGATCTTGGCGTCGGAGTAAACCGCACGGGCGACCGCGATCGCCTGGCGCTGCCCGCCGGAAAGGCTCGACACCGGCGAGTCGATCGAGGGAATGTTGACGCCCATCTGCTCCAGGTAAGCGCGGGCGTCCTTGCGCATGGCCCGGTTGTTCAGGATCTGGAAGCGGACGGGCTCGCGGTTCAGGAACATGTTGTGGTAGACGCTGAGCTGGTTGATCAGCGCCAGGTCCTGGTAGACGGCGTCGATGCCCAGCGACCTGGCGTGGTCGACTGACTTGAGCGAAACCTGCTCCCCGTTGACCAGGATCCGGCCCGCGTCCGGCGCCTGGAATCCGCAGAGGATCTTCAGCAGCGTCGACTTGCCCGCGCCGTTGTCGCCGATCAGGCCAAGGATCTCGCCGCGCTCCAGCCGCAGGTTCACGTCCACCAGCGCCGTCAGCGCGCCGAAGCGCTTGGAGACGTGCTCGGCCCGCAGCACGTCCGTCCCTGGCACCGCCGACGCTCCCGCGTCGGGCCGCAAGGCGCTCACGGACGCCTGGCCGTCGATGGCTGGGTCGAACGGATCAGGACTGGTCACCGTCGCCTCCCTGAGGTGCGCAGCCGAGCGAGCTGGACATTCAGGATCATGGCCACGAGGACGACGACGCCGAAGATCGTCTGCAGCGGGTTGGCGCTGATGCCCAGGACGCTGAAGCCGTCGGTCAGCACTGCCAGCATGATCGCCGCGAGGAACGCGCCGATGATCGTGCCCGAGCCGCCGAGCATCGCCGTACCACCGATCACTGCAGCGGTCACCGAGGAGAACATCGGCGGATAACCGCCGGCGCTCGGATCGATCACCACCGTCTGGAACGCGATCTGCATGCCGACCAGCGCCGCGAGCAGGCCGGTAATCATGAAGTTGCCGTACTTGATCCTGCCGACGTTGATGCCTGCCTCGCGGGCGCCCAGCTGGTTGCCGCCAGCCGCTATCGTGTGCAGCCCCCAGCGCGTCCTGGTGAGCACGACGTGGAAGACGATCACGAGCGCGATGGCCCAGATGATCTCGGAGAAGTTGTCGCTCCCCAGGAAGCCTCCGATCCACAGCGTGTTCGGCGGCAGGCTGGCCTGGCTGTCGTTCGAGGTGCTCAGCGCGATGCCCCACAGGACGAAGCCGGTCCCCAGGGTGGCTATGAACGAGGGCAGCCCAAGCGTGACGGTCAGGAAGCCGTTGACCCAGCCGACGAACACGCCCATCAGCAGGGAGACGATGATGGCCAGGATCGGCGGGAACCCGTAATAGGTGATGAGGAAGTACATCAGGAACGGGGCGAACAGGTAGACAAAGCCCGGTGACAGGTCGATCTCGCCGCAGATCAGCAGCAGTACTTCGCCGATCGCGATGATGATGATCGGGGCGGCAATCTGGCCAACGTTGACGATGTTTATCTCGGTGAAGAAGGTCGATCGCCCGATGTTGGAGATGAGGCCGAAATAGACGATGAGCAGCGCGACGACCACGAACACGGTCGCCTCTCGCTGCTGGCTGAGCACGGTGGCCGCCCGCCGCACCTGCGGCCAGATCCCGTTCCCTGGCGCTCCGGCCGGCGGCGGGCCAATGGCTCCGGTCGTGCGCTGGGCAGTATCGCTCATCGGGCTTCTCCTCACCGTCCGCTCATCCGCCGGGGCTTCCCGGCAATCGCCCCGGCAATCGTCACTGGATCCCTACAGGCCAGTAAACGATCACCGGGGCGAATGTGCCAGGCAGCGACCTGAAAATCAGGTGCTCGTGGTCGCGATCGGGTTCTGGATCGGGCCGGACCGATGGACCAGCGTCGGCTTGATAACGCCTGTCGCGCCCTCGTAGGACGTCTTGGACACGATGTACGGGTCGACGTTCGACTTGGTGACGAAGGTCAGGCCGGTGTCGGTGTCCGGCGGGTGCACCAGGCCGCCTGTCAGGTTGTACATGTACAGGTAGAGCGTGGGCAGGAAGCCCTGCAGGTACGGCTCCTGGTCGATGGTGAAGTCCAGGTGACCCGCCTGGATGGCGCTCAGCGTGTTCGGGGTGAGGTCGAAGCCGCCTGCGGGGATCTTGCCGAGCAGGCCGGTCTCGCTCAGGGCCTGGGCCAGCAGCTCGGTCGAGCCCGCGTCCACGGCGAACGCGCCCTTGATGGTCTTGTGGCCGATGAAGAACGCCTTCTCCGCCGCCAGCTCCTGTGCCGTGAGGGCTCCGGTCGCCTGCATCGTCGCGGTGACCTTCGATCCCTTGAGCGCGGCGATGGCGCCGTCGAACCTCGGCTGGATGTTGCCCTGGCCTGGCGTCGCGATGAAGATGACCACTTCGCCGCTGGGCACCAGTGACAGGATCCGGGTGCCGAGCTGCTCGCCGGACAGGTACAGCGCCTGGCCGACGTAGCAGAGCCGGTTGGTGCCGATGTCGGGGGTGCCATTGGCCAGGTAGATGCCGTCGGCGTTGTAGGTGACGACCGGGATGCCCGCGTTCATGGCGTCGGCGACCGGGGCGGTGAAGGAGTTGGCCGCGATCACCGTGGTCGCGATGCCGTTGGCCTTGGCGGCGATAGCCGTCCGCAGGTAGGCCACCATCTGCGGCACGAGCGAGTTCGTCGATCCGCCCCACTTCGGAGTCGGTATGCCCAGCAGCTTGGCCGCGTCGGCCATCCCGTTCCTGGTGGGAACGAAGAAGAGGTTAGTTGTGACGTGGTTGACGAACCAGAACTGCCACGGCGGAGTCTTGGGAAAGTCGCCGATGGAGCTCCCCGTGCTACCCGAGGCTGGGCTCGAGCCGCAGGCCGCGATCAGGGCCGAGGCCGCAGCCGTGGCGCTGACCAGGCCAGTGCCAGCGATCAGGCGCCGGCGTGTCGGCCCGTCCTTCATGTTCAGTGTTTCGATCGCCTCGTCGATCTTCGGGTGGACTTTCCCCATTACAGACCTCCACTTGCCTTCCTTGAGGCGGCTACGCCACAGATGACGTCGACTCCGGCCGACCACCGCAGTTCCGCGGCTGCCGCCCAGCGCCTTCCGGGACCTAGCTGGTTTGCAGAACCGTTGGAGCTGACCTGGTAGCACGTGCCTCCGGGTGGAGGTCGCCGCTAATGCGGCTGAACCATGTGAGCGCTCACATGGCACAGCGAAATGACCTGTAAGGCCATAAGGTAGATCAACGGGCCGGTGTCGTCAATGGAATGCGGAGGTAAAGGTCGAGGCCACTCTGCCGGGTCGCGGGCCTGCGATTACGCGGCGCCTGCGATGCCCCATCGGCGTGGTGCGGGCCTGCCGGGACTCCCCGTGCCGCACGCTAAGGCTACGAGGTAGCGCCCCGGACCACCAGTATCGTATGTGCCATGACAATTGAACCTATTCCCGAAGTAAATCCGATTCCGGCATCCCCCGTGCCCGGCTGGAAGGCGGCTATTCCCCAGGTCCTGCCTGCGGCCGTGGTATTCGACAACGACGGCCTGCTGCTGGATACCGAGCCGTGCTGGACCAGGGCAGAGGAAGCTCTGTTCGGCCGGTACCGCGTGCAATTCGACCTGGCCGCCAAGCGGGCGCTGGTCGGCACATCGCCGAGGACATCCGCGCCGATCCTGGAGCATCTGCTGCCCGGTGCCGGGCCAGGAGAGCAACTGAGTAGCGCGCTCTACGCGATGGCGCTTGATGAGATCGCGACCGGAGCAGCGCCCCGGCCAGGGGCGATCGAGCTAGTCGGCGAGCTGCGCTCGGCGGGCGTCCCGCTAGCCGTGGCCTCGAACTCGCCACGCCAGCATCTGCTCGCCGGCCTGCGCAAGGTCGGGCTGGTGGCGGCCTTCTCGGTGGTGCTCGGTGTCGATGACGTGGCCAATCCCAAGCCTGCTCCCGACCTTTACCTAGCCGCGTGCGCGGGCCTGAAGGTCGCTCCCCGGGATGCGATCGCGCTGGAAGACTCACCGCCCGGAGTGGCCGCCGCCCAAGCCGCTGGAATGCGGGTCATCGGCATTCCCTCGGTCCCGGGGGTGACACTCGCCGCCGACATGTCGGCCACCAGCCTGGCTGACGGCGCGGTCCGACGAGCCCTGCTCGGCCACTGATCCTGATCCGCTTCGGTCCGGACTTACCGCTGGGTCCAGTGCGCCCCGAGTCTATGCAAGCACCAATTTGCTGCGGTATGAAAGGTGCGGACTATGCGCTCAGATCGGAGCATCGTTTGCCGCACCCTGAGATTCAACGATGAATGAGCCGGCGAACTCCGTTAGCGCTCACCATGACTCGTCTTATGTGGTGGGCGTGGACTTCGGGACGCTGTCCGGGCGTGCGCTCGTGGTCAGGGTGAGCGACGGCGCCGAGCTCGGCACCGCGGTCAGCGAGTACCGCCATGCCGTCATGGACACCACGCTGGCCGCGTCAGGACAGCCGCTGCCACCGGACTGGGCACTGCAGGACCCGCAGGACTACTGCGACGTGCTGCGCGAGGCCGTGCCCGCCGCGGTGGCGGCGGCAGGCATCGACCCGGAGCAAGTCATCGGCATCGGAACCGACTTCACCGCCTGCACGGTGCTGCCCGTCCTGAACGACGGGACGCCGCTTTGCTGGCTGCCGGACCTGGCCGGACGGCCGCACGCCTACCCCAAGCTCTGGAAGCACCACGCCGCGCAACCGCAAGCCGACCGGATCAACGCGCTCGCGCACGGCACGGGCCAGCCTTGGATTACCCGGTACGGCGGCAAGATCTCCGCCGAGTGGGAGTTCGCCAAGGCGCTGCAGTTGCTCGAAGAGGACCCTGAGCTGTACGAGCGAGCCCAGCGGTGGATCGAGGCGGCCGACTGGATCATCTGGCAGCTGTGCGGCGTGGAGACCAGGAACGCCTGCACCGCCGGCTACAAGGGGATCTACCAGGATGGCCGCTACCCTTCGCGGGAGTTCCTCGGCGCGCTCGACGCCAGGTTTGCCGACTTCGCCACCGCGAAGCTGGAGCACCCGATCCTGCCGCTCGGTGCCAGGGCCGGGTCGCTGACCAGCCAGGCCGCAGCGTGGACGGGCCTGCCCGAGGGAATCGCCGTGGCGACCGGCAACGTCGACGCGCACGTCACGCCTCCGGCCGCCGGAGCCGCCGGGCCCGGCCAGATGGTCGCGATCATGGGGACGTCGACATGCCACGTGATGAACGGCACGGAGCTGGTGCAGGTTCCGGGCATGTGCGGCGTCGTCGACGGCGGCATCGTTCCTGGCCTGTGGGGTTACGAGGCGGGCCAGAGCGGGGTCGGCGATATCTTCGCCTGGCTCGCTGAGCACGCGGTCCCGCCTGAGTGCCACGACGCGGCGGCACGACGCGGCATATCGGTGCATGACCTGCTGTCCGAGCGGGCCGCGGCCCAGCCTGCCGGAGCGCATGGCCTGGTCGCGCTTGACTGGCTCAACGGCAACCGCAGCGTGCTGGTCGACCACCACTTGTCCGGCGTGATAGCGGGCCTGACCCTGGCCACCCAGGCGCACGAGATCTACCGCGCGCTGATCGAGGCGACCGCGTTCGGGACCAGGACCATCATCGAGACCTTCGGCTCGGCTGGCGTGCCGGTCACCGAGCTGGTGATCGCCGGCGGGCTGATGCGCAACCAGACGATCATGCAGATCTACGCGGACGTGACCAGGCGCCCGCTCAGCCTGATCGGCTCCGAGCAAGGTCCCGCGCTCGGCTCGGCGCTGCACGCCGCGGTCGCGGCCGGAGCCCACGCGGACATCGGCGCCGCCGCGCAGGCGATGGGCCGCAGGCAGCTCGCGGTCTACGTACCTGATCCGCGCAGTGCCGACGTCTACGACGAGCTCTACGCGGAATACGCGGCACTGCACGACTACTTCGGCCGCGGCGCGAACGAGGTACTGCACCGGCTCCGCGCGCTCCGTGACCGCGTGCTGGCCAGCGGTCCTGCGGGTCCGGCCCCGGCCGGCAACCTGGCCGGAGCCCGGCTGTGACAGTCAGCGGCGCGAAGCCGGATGAAGCTGGCGCCGACTTCGTGAGCGCTAACATTGGCGCTCCCGGTCCAGCCAACGCCGGCCTCGTCAGCACCGACGTGCTCAACGCGGTCCGCGAGGAGGTCTGCCGGCTACACGGCGAGCTGGTCAGGAGCGGACTGGTCGCCTGGACGTCGGGGAACGTGTCGGCCCGCGTCCCCGGCGCGGACCTGATGGTGATCAAGCCGTCCGGCGTGGGCTACGACGAGCTGACGCCGCAGGCCATGGTCGTCTGCGACATGGCAGGCACCGCGGTCGCCGGCGCGCTGCGCCCGTCCAGCGACACGGCCGCTCACGCATACGTCTACCGG
>JASHXW010000145.1 GCA_030043395.1 Streptosporangiaceae bacterium | reverse complement strand
TGATCACCGCCCGTAATCACGATGTAACGCAGGTCACGCGTCCGTCCAGGCACCTCGCGCGTCCTAGTAACTGACAGCCAACCGGGCAGTACACGCGAGCACGACCAGCCCGCCGCCCGGCCGCACTACTCGGGGGAGCCAACGCCATGACCACCACCGCCACTGCCACGGCCAGCGTCGCCACCGCAATGGCGCCCGGCAGCACCGCCGCCGCCCCGGCGCCCGACACCGCCACCCCGGGCATCACGACGGCCGGCACCGCCAGCACCGCCATGGCACCCGACACCGCCGCCCGGCACGCCAGCTTCGAAGACCAGATCCGCCCCCACCTCGCCCACCTCTACCCCGCCGCCCTGCGCCTGACCCGCCACCCCGCCGACGCCGAAGACCTCGTCCAAGACACCCTCACCAAGGCCTACGCCAGCTTCGCCCAGTACACCCCCGGCACCAACCTGCGCGCCTGGCTGCACCGCATCCTGTCCACCACCTTCATCAACACCTACCGCAAGCGCCGCCGCGAACCCCAGATCGCCCCCGGCGCCGACCCGCACAACGACTGGACCACCAGCGCCGACCCCCTCACCCCCACCCCCCGCTCCGCCGAAGCCGAAGCCCTCGACCACATCACCGACACCCCCCTGCTCACCGCCCTGCGCGACCTCCCCGACGACTTCCGCACCACCATCTACCTCGCCGACATCGCCGGCTACCCCTACCGCGACGTCGCCACCATCATGAACACCCCACTCGGCACCGTCATGTCCCGCCTGCACCGCGCCCGCGGCAAACTCCGCCACGCCCTCACCCACACCCCACCCACCCAGCGCTAACCGAAACCCCACCCCGCGCCGCCGAAACCCCCACCCCCGCGCCGCCGAAACCCCCATCCCCGCGCCGCCGAGGCCCCCCGAAAATCAGGGTCAGCTTGCTCGGAGCAGGCCGTCTACGGTGAGGCGAGCCGCAGCCGGGCAGCCCTTAGTGAAGCCGAAGAACGGGCCGAAGTCGCGCGTGGCCGCAAATCCAGTGATGGACAGGCCCGGGACGCTCGCCTGGAACCACTCGTCGAGTACTGGGCTCCCGTCGGCCACCTCGATCTCGGGCAGCAGGTCCCGCAGGTACGGCACCTTCGACAGGTCAGGCTGGTAGCCGGTCGCGAACAGGACCTGGTCGACGACGAGCTTCTCCCCGTTGGACAAGGCGACATCAACGGTCCCGTCCGCGTGTTCCTCGACGTTCGCTACCTCGGTTTCCGGCCAGCGACGGAAGACGTCCCCGGTAAGGCGCGGCGTCAGCCACCACTCCAGGGTCAGCCGCCCGACTTCCCAGAACTGGCGGTCGATGCGCTGCCGCTCTTCCGGACTGAGGTTGCGCCACCACCCCGGCGTGGTCAGTGTCTGCTCCACGTAGGGATTCACGAACGCCCAGCTGACGCGATCAAATCGGGGCTCGGCGTGACGGTGGACGATGTCGACCTGCCGGGCGCCATGCTCACCTAGCAGGGCGGCCCACTCGTAGGCGCTCTGCCGACCGCCGACTATCAGCACGCGGGCGCCATCGAGGTCGTTGAAGTCGACTAGGTCGACAGTGTGCGCGCCACGGCTCGTCAGCCGGGAAGCCCAGTCGGGGAGACGCCTGAAGTACCTGGCCCCAGGCGTCACCACGACGCGATCGGCGGTGATAGCTGTCTGGTCATCCAGCGTGATCAGGAACCGGCCGTCGGCATGGGTCACGGACGAGGCCAGCTTCTCGGTCACATCGACGTGCTTAACCGCCTGGAACCACTCCGCGTAGTCCAGGAAGACCGCGATCGGCACCGGATCGACGTCTTGCCGTGCGATCCCGCGCTCCTCCGCGAATGCCTCGAAGGTGTGCTCCCCGGCGGCGTCGAGGTGCCAGTCGAGCCCGGATCGCAGGAACATCCCCTCGGGCATATGACTGGTCCAGAAGTCCATCGGACGCCCGAGGACAGTGGTGTTAATCCCCCGCTCCTGAGCATGCGCGGCGACCGCAACTCCGTAGGGTCCGGCGCCGATGACGACCAACGACGCGTCGAGGCTGGGTGTCTGCGAAGTCCTGATCTCAGACGACGAGCTCATCTCGCCATCGTAGATGTGGCTGGCCGGCTCACCTTGGCGTGCCGGACTCCAGCCGGGCAATCCCCGCGGCTCGCAGCGGCCTACTTCAGCAGCAGGCGGCTAATCCTGCGTCCTGCCACGAACAAGCCCGCGAGGCCCATCACCAGCAGGTACGCCACGTTCCACAGCATCGACGAGTTGACCCCGCCCAGGGTCAGGCCGCGCATGATCACGACGCCCTGGTACAGCGGCGTGCATTCCACGATGATCTGGATCGCCCGGGGATAGACGCTGAGCGGATAGAACGTCGTGGAGAACAGGAACATCGGCAACGTCGCCAAGGTGACGAACTCGAAGTGCTGCCAGCTCTTCATGTACGTGGTCGCGGCCATCCCGGCACCGGCGAACGCGAACCCGATCAGCAGCGCCGCAGGGACTGCCAGGACCGCCCATGCCGAGTGCAGCAGGCCCATCGCCAGCATCACGACCATGAACGCCACCGAGTAGATGCCGGCCCTGATCAGCGCCCAGCCGATCTCGCCAGCCGCGATCTCGTCCGAGCGCATGGGCGTGGCGAGCGCGGCGTCGTAGAGCTTGGCGTACTTGAGGCGGAAGAAGACGTTGAAGGTCGAGTCCATCACGGCGCCGTTCATCGCGGACGTGGCGAGCAGCGCCGGAGCGACGAAACTGGTGAAACCGACCTTCCCGGTCGGCCCGGTCACCGTGCCGACAAGGTGACCCAGGCCAACGCCGATCGACAGCAGGTAGAACAGCGGCTCGAAGAACCCGGAGATCAGCACCCCCCAGGTGTGCCGGTAGACCCTGGCATGCCGCTCGATCAGCCGGGCGCTGCCCTTGCCGCCGAACCCTGAGCTCCTGGTACGCAGCATCGCGACCGGCAGGATCCGCAGCGGCAACTCAGCGAGGCGATCCGCGATCCCTCCGGTGGCGCTGTCCCCGCTGGGGGCTCGCCCGGCAGCGGTCTCGCTGAGCTGCTCAGGCATAGAGCCTCCGCTGGTACGTGCGGTTCCCCCACCAGATGCCCAGCGCCGCCACCGCCACGAGGTAGCCCACGTGCAACACCGACGCTCCGAGCTGAGCCTGGCCGAGGCTGAGCGACCTGCACAACTCGACCCCGTGCCAGAGGGGCGTGATGTAGGCAAGCGGCCGCACCACGGCGGGAAGCTGCGTGACCGGGAAGAACGTGCCAGAGAACAGGAACAGGGGGATCATCCCGAACCTGAAGATCATCGTGAACGAGGTTTCCTTGGTGACCGTCATCGCATAGGCCTCTATCGGGGTTGCGAACGCAAGCCCCGTCAAGACTGCCGCTGGCAAGCAAGCGAGCGCCCATGGCGACTCGATGGCGCCGAACGCGGCCATGACGGCAAGGAACACGGCCGAGTTCATCACCAGCCGCAAGGTCGTGAACAGCAGGTGACCGTGGAACAAGTCGGCTGGCCGCATCGGCGTGGAGATGGCGGCCTGGTAGGTCTTCAGCCACTTCACCGACCCGTAAACCGGGTAAGTCGACTCGCCGATCGCCGTCTGCATCCCGGCGGCCGCGATGAGCCCTGGCGCCAGGAACGTGAGGTAGCTGACGTGCCCCAGGCCGGCGGTGCCGTGCGCGTCGACGAGCTTGCCCAGCCCGACGCCCATCGCTCCTAGGTAGAGCACGGGGCTGAGCACGCTGGAGTAGATCGTCCCCTGCCAGGTGCGCCGGTAGTTGGTCATCCAGAACTTGAACTGCCTGACCGCGAGTGCCTGCGCCATCAGTCCTCCAGACGGCGCCCGGTGAGCCGCAGGAACACGTCCTCCAGCGTGCTGCGGCGAACCAGCGACGTCTGAGGCTCGAGCCCGCGCGCACGCACGGCATCGAGAACCTGCTCACCACTGACCGCGTACAGCAAGATCCGGTCGGCGAGGACCTCGATCCGGTCCGCCGGGACGTCCGCGAGCTTCTCGGCCGCCTGCTCGTGGCTCTGCAGGGCGAACCGCAGCTCGAGCACCTCAGGCGTGGAGTAGCGCTCGATGAGCTCCCTGGGCGAGCCCTCAGCAGCGATCTTGCCGCCGTCCATCACGACGAGGCGATCGCACAGCTGCTCTGCCTCGTCCATGTAGTGGGTCGTCAGGACCAGCGTGACGCCATCGCGCTTAAGCCGGTAGAGCCGGTCCCAGACAACGTGCCTGGCCTGCGGGTCAAGGCCGGTCGTTGGCTCGTCGAGCAGCAGGATCTCCGGCTCGCTGATCAGCGACCTGGCGATCGTCAGCCGGCGCTTCATCCCGCCGGAGAGCGGGTCGACCTGATCGTTCGCGCGCTCGGTGAGCTGGACGAAGTCGAGCAGCCTTGCGGTGCGCTCCCTGATGACGTCCCTGGGCAAGCCGAAATAGCGACCGTAGATGAGCAGGTTCTCACGGACAGTCAGCTCGACATCGAGCGTGTCTTCCTGGGGCACCACACCGAGCCTGGCCCTGATCGCCGGGCCATCGCGCTGCGGATCGAGCCCGAGTATGGTCAGTTCTCCGCCGGAGCGCGGAGACACGCAGCCGATCATCCGCATGGTCGACGACTTCCCCGCCCCGTTCGGCCCGAGGAAGCCGAACACCTCGCCACGGCTTAGCTCGAAGTCGATCCCGTCAACAGCGGTAAAGTCCCCGAATTTCTTGGTGAGGCCCCTGGCCCGGATGAGGATGTCAGGATCAGCCACGCCCGCGACCTTACCTGTAGGTACTGACAGTGCCGAATTAATAAGCCGACGCCAGGACTTGCTTCGCGTACCTCTGAAAGCTCAGAGCGATCGGGCAGCAAATGACTGGCGACTCACTAACGTCATGATTTGCTCAGTAGGCACGCCGGTCCAGGCGGCACGGTAATCTTGCGGACAGCAGTGCTTTGACCCCCGGCGGCAGGGGTAGCACCGCGTGGTGACCAAGTCGATCGGAGGACTCCTCAGTGAGTAGCGTCAGGGCTCTTTACGAGCGTTTCAGGCTGCTCATCCATGAGGGTGCCAAGTTCGGCATCATCGGCATCGCCGGCGTGATCGTCTACAACCTGGTCAACAGCTACCTGAAGTTCCATCTCCACACCGGGCCGCTGACTGCTGCAACGGTCGCCGTGATCGTCACGACGATCACCAGCTACGTCGCCAACCGGTACTGGAGCTTCCGGCACCGCGAGCGCACCACGGTCCCGCGCGAGACCGTCATGTTCTTCGCGCTCAACGGCGTGGGCCTGCTGATCCAATGGGCCGTAGTCGGCTTCACCTACTACGGCCTCGGCAAGACCGACAACCTGTCGTTCGTCGTCGCCAGCAACATCGGCATCGTGCTGGGCACGCTGTTCCGGTTCTGGTCGTACCGCAAGTGGGTCTGGGCTGCTCCGCACGCTGCGCCGGAAGGCCACGAGGAGCTCCAGCCCGTCCTGACGACCGCCCCGGCGCAAGGCCAGACGAAGCCGGACGAGGCCGGAAAGCAGAGTTGAGCGACGCCCTGACGCCGCGTTCCAGGGTCCGGCGTCTTGCTGCGACCTACCACCGCTTCCGTCAGCTAATACACGAAGGCTTCAAGTTCGGGATTGTCGGCCTTGTCGGCCTCGCCGTGGTCAACCTGGTCTTCATCCCCTTGCACCAGACCTTGCACCTTGGCCCGCTGACGTCGGTCACCATTGCCCTTGTCATCGCGACCGTGGTGACCTTCGTCGGCAACCGCTACTGGAGCTTCCGCGACAGGACCGGGGCCGGGGCCAGCCGCGAGGGCATCATGTTCTTCTTCCTGAACGGCATCGGCCTGCTGATCCAGTACGCGGTGCTTGGCATGAGCAACTACGCCTTCGGCCTGACCACGAAGCTCGAGAACGTCATCGCGCTGAACCTCGGGGTCGGCATAGGGACGCTGTTCAGGTTCTGGTCGTACCGCAAGTGGGTGTGGCTACCGCCCGAGGTGCATGCGGCCCAGGTTCGTCGCGGCCGGCATCGAGCCGGCCGCGATCTGGCGCAGATTCCCCCGGCTGTCCAGCCAGCGACTGTCTCCCTGCCGGCCAGCCCTGCTGCTCGTCCCGTTCCGGCCGCCCAGGCGCTGGAGGAGGTCAGGCTCGACAGCCTCGGGTAGGCGCGAGC
>JASHXW010000144.1 GCA_030043395.1 Streptosporangiaceae bacterium | reverse complement strand
GCCGGGACGCAGCCGGATCGGCTCGAACTGGAACGCCAGGTCGTAGCCGAAGGCGCCGAACAGGCCCAGGTGCTCGTCGGGCCCGGCGAACAGCGCGATGATCTCCCGGATGGCGGTAAACACGGTGGGGCGGCGACTGCGTTCTTCCTCGGGAGACAGTCCGCCGGGCTCGGGGATCAGCACGGTGACGGTCTCCGCGACTGCGCCAGGGGTGGTGGGCCCGGCTGGCTGAGCGGAGCGGTGCAGCGCTGCGGCGATAGCGGGGAGGATCACGGCGCCCCGGTCGTTGAGCGCCGTCGCGGTGATCTCGCGGCCCACGGCGGTGATCTCCACGCAGGGGTCGATGTAGCCGGTGTGCCAGCGGCTGTAGCGGCCCGGGTACTCCATCCCTGAGCTGAACGTCCCGCCCCGGCGCTGATCGACCTGCCTGGTCACATCGGTGAGCAGGGCGGGCTCGAACGGGGTGACCGTCCTGGTGACCGTGACGCCGCCGGCCGTGACGTACTGCGAGACGCCAAGCGCAGGCGGCGTGCCGAAGTCCGCGGAATAGTCGACGCCCTGCTCGTCGTGTGCTGCTGGCATGAGTCCGTCCTGCCTGCTCGGGCCCGGAAGCTGCCGGACGCGCGAAGGCGACCGCCGGATTCCGGGCGGTCGCCTTCGTGGATCTGCTGAGTGCGCGAACCAGGCCCGCCTAACGGCGGCGCCACCAGCTGGCGTTCCGGTTCGTCCACGTCATGTCCGCAGAGTACATCCTGTGCTAGCCCATCGAGTAGACGACGGTGATGTCGACGCTCACCTGTTGCTTGCCTGGCGAGACTGGCACCGATGCTGTGGGCGCCGCCGCACCTGCGTACGTGTTGTAGCTGATTACAGGGCTCTGATCCTGCTCGGAGACGCTGATCACGCCGGTGATCGACTCGTGCATGGCGTCGGCGTACTGAGTGGCCTTGGCCCTGGCGTCCGCGACCGCCTTGGCGCGGGCCTGCCGCAGCAGGCTGCTGTCATTGGTCAGGTTGACCGACACGCCGCTAACGGTAACGGCGTTGCCGCCCGCCGTGACGGCGTCCTGAATCTGGGTCCCTGCCTTGGCGAAGCTGGTCAGCGTGACCGTGATCTGCTCGCTCACCCCATAACTGACCGGCACCTGGCTGCGGCCGCGCAGGTTCGGCTGGACCTGCAGGTCAGAAGTCTGGATGTCGGACTTGCTCACGCCAGCCCTGACCAGCGTGCTAGTCACCTTGCTAATGGCAGCGCTGGACTGGCTGAGCGCGGCTGACACCGATCCTGAGTTGACCTGGACGCCCATCGACAAGATGAGCTGGTTGGGCGTTCCAGTCACTGTTCCCGTGCCGGTCACGGTGATCTTTCCGCCACCGGTGATGGAGGTCAGCGCCGCGTCGTCGAGGCGGCCGCCAGAAGCCGCCGGGCCGGCATGGGCGGTGCCGAGCATAAACGAGCCGATCAGCAAGGCAGCCGCGACGACGCCGAGGGCTGGTGCCCGGTAGGAAGGATTGATGTTCATGACGAGCTCCTGGTCCGCGTGGGTTCTGCGGCTACGACGCAGTAGCGAGCTGTCAGGTTCCGTACCAGCCAGACCCGTTTCATATTGCGCGGCACTGGTGCCCGTCACGCACCCTCGTCAGCGGGAATTGCGCACTGGCTACTTGTGGTGATGGAGGGCGATTACATAAAGAACGACGGCGGCGATCACGGCGATCAGGGCGACTTTGCCAATCAGGGTGTTGCGCACCTCCCGGGCCTCTTCCGCCTGACGGGCCCTGACAACCGCCTCCCTGGCGGCGCCACGGAAGCTGCGCCAGAACCACCCGAGCGCCATGGCCGCAGTGGCGAAGATGGCCACGTAGAACGCGGTCTCCTTGCTCATGACGCAACAATGGCATACGGGCCTAATAACGCAACGGCGACATACCGAGCTAGTCGAATTCGACTCGCATTCCCTTGCCGAGTTCGCGGGCGTTCTGGTATGCGACGAATGACGCGGCCAGGTCCTCGGCAGCTAGCCCCAGCGACTCGAAGATCGTCACTTCCTCCTCGTCGCGGCGGCCCATGCCTGGCGCCAGGCCGGCCAGCAGGTCGCCGATCTCGGCGCGCACGTGGCCGGGGCCCACTGCCCCGTCCGCCGCTGCGAGCAGGTAGTCGCCAGCCTCGCTGAGCATCGATTCCCTGCTGTCGGCGAACAGGGCGGCTCCGGCAACTGTCGGCGTGTCGAGCTCGCGCAGGTGCGGCAGGCAGGCGCCGACCGCGTTGATGTGCGCCCCGGCAGCTATCCATTCCCTGCGCAGTACCGGCTGGCCCGAGCTGGTCGCGGTCACGATGATTCCAGCGTCGGCGACGGCCTCGCGGACGCTGTCGCATGGGCGCAGCGGGATGCTATCGGCAGCGTTCTCGCTGGCGAACGCTTGGGCCCTGGCGGGAGAGCTGCCGGCGATCCTGATTTCGGCGAGCGGACGCGACGCGGCAAGCGCCTGCAGGTGGGACCTGGCCTGGACGCCGGTCCCGACGATCGCCAGGACATCCGCCTCTGCCCGTGCGAGCAGCGACGTCGCGACCACCGAGACCGCAGCTGTCCTGATCTCGGTGATAGCGGACGCGTTGAGCACGGCGAGCGGCTCTCCGGTCTGGGGGCTGGACAGCAGGACGATGCCCTGGTGGCTGTCGAGTCCGATCGCGGGGTTGCCAGGCGTGATGCAGATCGCCTTCAGGCCGTACCCGGCAGCGGCACCGGACTGGTAGGAGGGCATGAGGGCCATCAGCCCGGGCGCGGTGTCCGGCCGCAGGACTGATCGCAGTGGCTGGAACACCTCGCCGCGAGCGCGCGCGACAAGAACCTGCCGCATCGCATCCGCGCAGCATTCATGGCTGAGCACGGTGCGCACGTCCGCACCGGATAGAACGAGCAGGTTCATGATGCCCGGATATTAATGGTCGGTCTGCGGAGCTTGGTCGACTGCGGAAGTCGGCGAGAGTGACGGCACCCTCGTCCGCGGCGCGATCGCGACCTCGTCCTGCTTGTGCTCCGGTACCGGGCGGCCGGCGATCCGGTATACCTCGTCGCCGTCGACCGTCTCATGTTCGAGCAAGAGCTCGACGATCTGGTCCAGCATCTCCCTGTGCGAGCGGATCAGGTCCACTGCTCTCTGCTCGGCCTCTCGCAGCAGCCTGGCTACCTCGCTGTCGATCTCAGCCTGAGTGGACTCGGCGAACGGCCTGCTCGACAGGCCGCTGCCGCCGCCGCCGAGGAAGACCGATCCGCCCTCCGGGTAGCCGACGGGGCCGAGCTTCTCCGACAGCCCGAACTCGCGTACCATCCTGGTCGCCATCTCGGTAGCGGTGGACAGGTCGTTAGCGGCGCCAGTTGATCCCTGGCCGAGTTCCACTAGCTCCGCGGCGCGGCCTCCCATTCGCACGGCCAAAGAGTCGTGCAGGTAGTCCTCGCCGTACAGGTGGCGCTCGATCAGCGGGAGCTGCTGCGTCACCCCGAGGGCCTGCCCGGCAGGCAGGATCGTGACCTTGGCCACCGGATCGGCGTTGTCGGACAGCGCGGCGACCAGCGCATGGCCGGCCTCGTGCACGGCGACCGCGTGCTTCTCCTCCGGCAGCAGCACGTTGGAGCCTTCGCGGCGGCCGAGCAAGATCCGGTCACGAGCGTCATCGAAGTCGGCGGCGGTCAGTATCTCACGGTTGTCCCGGACGGCGAAGATCGCCGCTTCGTTCGCCAGGTTGGCCAGGTCGGCACCGGAGAACCCCGGCGTGCCCCGCGCGACGACCCGCAGGTCGACGTCGGGTGCAAGCCGCTTGCCGCGGCAATGCACCGCCAGGATCTCGGCGCGCTCGTCGAGCGTCGGCAGCGGGATCGTGATCTGACGGTCGAACCTGCCGGGCCGCAGCAGTGCGGGATCGAGCACCTCGGGCCGGTTGGTCGCGGCCAGCACGACGATCCCCTGCGTCATGTCGAACCCGTCCATCTCCGACAGCAGCTGGTTCAGCGTCTGCTCGCGCTCGTCATTCGCGACCACCGCGCCTGACCCGGCCCGCCGCTGGCCGATCGCGTCGATCTCGTCGACGAAGATGATGGCTGGCGCCCTCTTGCGCGCTTCGGCGAAGAGGTCCCGCACGCGAGCGGCGCCGACGCCGACGAACATCTCGACGAAGCTGGACCCGCTCACCGAGAAGAACGGCACTGAGGCCTCGCCTGCCACGGCACGGGCCAGCAGCGTCTTGCCGGTGCCGGGCGGGCCGACCATCAGCACGCCGCGCGGCGCCATCGCGCCGGCGCGCTGGTACCGGCCAGGATTGCGCAGGAAGTCGATGATCTCGCTGATTTCCTGCTTCGGCCCGTCGTAACCGGCCACGTCGGTGAACTTGGTCTGCGGCCGCTCGGCGTCGAACACCTTGGCTCGCGATCGGCCGGCCCCCAGGACTCCCTGGAAAGCGCCTGCCGCGCCTCGCGACATCCGCCGGAACAGCCAGATCACCAGGATCAGTGGCAAGAACAGGATCAGTATGTCGATCAGCACGGTGCCGAAGGACGCGCCAGGCTCGTCATAGGTGACGCTGGCGCCGTCCGATCGCAGTGTCGCGGCGAGGGCGGAAGTGTCGGGCCCGGCGGTTGTGGTGAAGGTCTTGCCATCCTTCAAAGTGCCGGTAATCGTCGTGTTCGACCCGTTAGTCGGGCTGCCGATCTGCGCCGTCTTGATGTCGTGGCTAGAGGCCTTGGCCAGGAGTGACGAATAGGACAGCGAAACCGGCTGCGCACCAGTGAGGCCGGGCAGGATGAAGTACAGCGCCAGCGTCACGAGGAGGGCGATCGGCCAGAGCCAGTGCCGCCAGGCCGGCGGTGGCGGTGGAGCCGTCGGGACTGGCTTGTCACCTGGTGGCGGCGAACTAGGCTGCTTGCTCATACGTCATTGTTACGCGCTGCCGGGAGTATTTCGGATCTGGCCGCGCTTAATGAGCCGCGATGCTGCCTTTCGTCCGTGCATCCTGGCAGGTCGGCGAGTTCGGGCCGGCGCGAGCAATGCCGGAACTTCCCGAGCCGAGCTGCTCACGCGGTGGCCAGCTCGGCCGGCATGGCGATGACGTCGACCAGGGCGCCGTTGCGCAGCACGGTTATCTCCAGCGGCTTGCCAATGGCCTCGGCGAACATCAGTCGTTGCAGGTCCTGCGCCGTCGTGACCGGGCTGCCCGCCGCGCTGACCAGCACGTCGCCGATGCGCAGGCCTGCCCTGGCAGCCGGGCCGTCCTGGACGAGCTCGGCGACGCGCAGTCCCTCCTTGCTGCCCACCCGCTCGTGCAGCCAGGTCGGCAGGGGCGTCGGGGCGCTGACGATGCCCAGGTAGGCGCGCCGGACCCGGCCTTGCTGCATCAGGGCGGAGATGATCTTCCTCGTGGTCGCATTGATCGGCACGGCCAGGCCGAGGCCGATGCCCGCGACGGCCGTGTTGATGCCGACGACGCGGGCGCGCGAGTCGGCCAGCGCTCCGCCGGAGTTACCCGGGTTCAGCGAGGCGTCGGTCTGGATCACGTCCTCGATCAGGCGGACGGCGGACCCGCTGCGTGTCGGCAGCGACCGCCCCAGCGCGCTGACCACCCCGGCGGTGACCGATCCGGCCAGCCCGAGCGGGCTGCCGACTGCCACGACGAGCTGTCCGACCACGAGATCGTCGGCCTCGCCGAGCACGGCAGGCGGAGGCGTCGCTCCCCCCGCCCTGACGACGGCCAGGTCGGACAGCGGATCGGCGCCGACCACGGTGAACGGTGAGCTTGTCCCGTCCGAGAACAGCGCCGTGCCGCCCTGCGCGCGGCCGACGACGTGCGCGTTCGTGAGCAGGAACCCGTCCCCGGTGTACACGACTGCCGAGCCCAGGCTCTCCCCGGAGCGCCATGCGGAGCCGCCCTGCGATACCCGCAGGCTGGCTACTTTCGGCGTCAGCTCGGCTGCGACTCCGGCGACGAGTGCCGAGTACGCGTCGAGTGGTGAATCAGTAGTCACGACACCTCCCCGGCGAGTGATTACAAGATTACCTCTCAACGGGCGAGCAATCGAACGGGATGCTTGCGCTACTGAGCTGGTTCGAGAACGAAGACCGGAATCTGCCTGGTCGTCCTGGTCTGGTACTCCGCGTACGGGGGGTAGGCCGCGACGGCCAGATCCCACCACTGCTCGCGCTCGGCGCCGCTCAGCTCCCTGGCGACCATCTCCATGTGCTTGGGGCCGTCCTGAAGCCCGACGCGCGGATTGGCCTTCAGGTTGTAGTACCAGAGCGGGTGCTTCGGCGCGCCACCGACCGAGGCGACTGCCGCGTACTTGCCTTCGTGCTCGACGCGCATCAGCGGGGTCTTGCGCACCTTGCCGCTGCGCGCGCCCTTGTTGGTGACCACCACGACCGGGAGGCCGGTGTCGAGCAGTGTCGTGCCCTCGGTTCCGCCCGAGCCCTCATATTGCTCGACCTGGTCGCGGACCCAGCGGCGCGGGCTCGGCTCGTACTCACCCTCGATTGGCATGGCCATGATCCTAGCGGCCATGACCCCAGCCATGGACCGGCTAGTCGGCCGTGACCTGCGCGAGCCTCTCGGCGGCCGCGGCGAAGTCCTGCGCCATCTCGTAGACGACATCGCGCACAGACGTGGCCTTGTTCATGAGCCCGACGCCTTGGCCGACCCAGTATGTAGCCAGCTCCTGCGCGCCCGGATTGCCCTGCTCAGCCAGGGCGTCGATGCGGCGCATGACAGGCTCGCTCAGCAGCGACTGCAGTGGCATCGGCAGCACGCCCGGGCTCTTGTCGCCGTCCCATGCGGCGGTCCAGTCCGACCTGAGCTGCCTGGACGGCTTGCCCGTCCGGCTGCGAGAGCGGACCGTGTCACGCGACGTCGCGGCGAGCATCTTGGTCTTGGTGTACGGAGCGGTCTCGGCTTCCTCGGTGGTCAGCCAGACTGAGCCCGTCCACGCGCCGTCCGCGCCAAGCGCGATCGCTGCGGCCATCTGACGGCCGGTCACGATCCCGCCGGCCGCGAGCACTGGCACCTGCCTGATGGGCCTGATCGCCTCGATCACCTCGGGCACCAGCACCATCGTGGTGACCTCGCCGCAGTGCCCGCCGGCCTCGGTGCCCGCCGCGACCAGGATGTCGACGCCGGCGTTCACCTGCCTGATGGCGTGCTCCCTGGCGCCAACCAGGGCGGCGATCGGCACTCCTGCCTGCCGCGCCCGGTCGATCATGAACGCCGGCGGCGTGCCGAGCGCGCTGGCGATCAGCTTGATCGGATGCCGGAACGCCACGTCGAGTAGCTGTTCCCCCGCCTGGTCGCTGATGGTCACTGCGGTGGGCAGCCGCGAGGAGCCCGCCGGCCCGGCGGCAGGAATTCCGTGCTCTTCGAGCAGGGCGGCAACGAAGTCACGCTGGGGCTGGCCGATCATCGCGTGGATCGCGGCATCGTCCAGGTGCTGGCCCTTGCCAGCGAATTTCTCCGGCACCAGGATGTCGGCGCCATAGGGCCGACCGCCGACATGATCGTCGATCCAGGCGAGCTCGTGCTCGAGCTGCTCGGGCGTGTGCATGGAGGCGCCCAGCACGCCGAAGCCGCCTGCGTTGGTCACCGCTGCCACGACGTCACGACAGTGGCTGAACGCCAGCAGCGGCAGCTCGATGCCAAGCATGTCGCAGATTGGGGTCCTCATGTCCGGCGCTCCTCTCCCGCGGCCCTTGGGACATAGCTTCACCCGGGCCGACCAAACGGGCAACCTGCCGCATGCTACCTGCGGTAGCCTCGCCCCGAACGCGCTCGTCCCGGGGGTCGGCGCCTGCCTGTCCGTTCGCTTTCTGATGAAATATTTGGCGCGCCCGCAGACGAAGGAGACGAGATGAAGCCGAGGCAGGCCGCACCTGCGCTTTTGGCCGGCGCTGCGCTAGGGCTCGCGGCGTGCACCAGTCCAGCCGCCACCGCGCAGCCTTCCGTTTCGCCGGCCGCCAGCCCGCAGGCCTCGAGTTCGGCGGTGCCAGGGGTACGCACGTCCGCCGACGGCGTTTACCGGTTCGGCGTTGCGGGGACCCTGGGCAAGGTCGCTCGGCTCGACCGCGACCGGCCGACGCCAGTGCCGGGCATCAGCGGGCGCGTCGTGCAGGTCGCGAGCTCGAACTCCGACGGCTACGCGCTCACGTCGGACGGCGCGGTCTGGGCGTGGGGCGTGGGAAGTTCGGGCGAACTCGGCGATGGCGGGCTGGTTGCCTACGTCACGAGGGCCGTCAAGGTCGCGTTCCCGCCGGGCGTCAAGATCACGGCGCTGGCGAACCCGATGCCGCTCAACGGCGCCCTGGCCATTGACTCGCAGGGCCGGGTCTGGGGCTGGGGCCTGAATGCGAGCAGCGACCTGTGCCTGCCAGGGCGCAGCCATTCCCGCCCGACACGGCTGCCGCTGAGCCACGTGACACTCGCCGCCGGAGCCAGCACCCACTCGCTGTTCTACTCGGCCGGGCACGTCTATGCCTGCGGGAGCGGCCAGTTCGGCCAGCTAGGCACGGGCTCTACGGCGAACAGCGCCAAGCCCGCGGCCGTGAAGGGGCTGCCTGGCGGCGTCCGCGTCACCGCGCTCACGTCGTCCTGGGGAGACTCGGGCGCGCTGCTGAGCAACGGCGACTATTACGACTGGGGCTACAACGGCACAGGGCAGCTCGGCGATCGCAGCACCTCCGACAGCGACGTCCCGGTCGAGGTCGTGCTTAGCGCCACCGTCGACCAGGTATCGCAAGGCGGCAGCGGGCCGGCAAACGGCCAGACCGTCGCGCTCCTGTCTGACGGCACGGTGGTGGCATGGGGTAACAACACCCATGGCCAGCTTGGCAATGGCACCACGCTGAGTTCTGCGATCCCGATGTCGGTCAGCGTCCCGGACGGCGTCATCGTCAGGACAGTGGCCTGCGGCGGGTACGCCTGCTACGCGCTCGACGGCTCGCACGGGCTCTGGGTCTGGGGCGGCAACGCGAACGGGCAGTTCGGCACCGGCGGCCATACGCTGGCGCAGACGACGCCGGTCTATGCCGGGATCCACCTCACCCAGGTCTCGGTCACGGCCGGCAACGTCGCAGGACTGAGATGATCGCCAGCCTCCGGCGGGCCAGCCCGGGTTAGTCGCGCATCCCGGCCAGGTCGAGCCTGCCGAGGCGGGCTGGGTCGGCCAGGATGTCCAGGGCGACGATCTTCCCGCCCCGCACCGTGAACGCCCCGAGCGCGATCGGCTTGCCGCGGACGAGCGTGACGGCTCCAGCGACCCCGTTGACGAGCAGTGGTTTCGCGACTACGTCAGCGCGCGCGAAGCTCAGTGCCTGGCTGGCGACGGCGCGGGCGCCGCGGACTTCCCGGGCCCCGGCGGCGATGGCCCCGGCGTCGGCGCGCAGCACCACATCGGGATCGAGGACCGCCACGAGGGCGGCGATGTCGCCGCCGCGCGCGGCGGCGAGGAACGCCTCGACGACAACGCGCTGGCGGTCCAGGTCGACGTCAGGAACAGTCTTCTCGCCCTGGACACGACGGCGCGCACGGCTGGCCAGCTGGCGGGCCGCCTCGGGTGTGCGTTCGACGATCGGGGCAATCTCGTCAAAAGGCACGGCGAACATGTCATGCAAGATGAACGCGAGCCGCTCCGCGGGCTCCAGCGTCTCCAGCACAACGAGCATCGCCATGCCTACGGAGTCCGCCAGGAGCGCCGCCTGCTCGGGATCATGGCCGTCCGCCGACCCGATGATCGGATCGGGCAAGTGCGGGCCGATCGGCTCCTCGCGCCGGGACCGGCGCGATCGCAGCATGTTCAGGGAGACGCGCGCCACGACCGTGGTCAGCCAGGCGTCGATGTCCCGCACGTCGCCGGTGTCAGCGCGGCTGAGCCGGAGCCAGGACTCCTGAACCGCGTCATCGGCCTCGCTCAGCGAGCCCAGCATCCGGTAGGCCACGGTCCGCAGGCGCGCCCTGTTCCCCTCGAACCGCTGAGCCAGCCACTCCTGGTCGTCCATCGGTCACGCCTCCTTTGGTGCCGCGTCGACCAGTAGACCCGCCGGACCCTAGCGATGTGACACGGCGTCAGTGTTGCCTGGCCGCGCCGTGATGCCAGCCTTGATGTCGTGCAGCGGATCGCCCGGCCGGAATCCCCGCATGGCCCAGGTCACTCCGGCATCTGCCATGGCCGCCAGGTCGGTGCGACTGGTGATGTCGACGGCAATGTCAAAGCCAGCGAGCGTGCCACGACGATCCCTGATGAGCCTGGCGATGCGCCGCACGGCTGCGGGATCGACGTCGATCGCGTAGAGGCCGTCGAATCGGCTTGCCCGCCGAACTGGCCGGGGACGCTCGCCGACGCTGGCCATCCAGATCGGAACTCGCGGCCGTTGCGCGCAGGGCGGCAGCAGGCGAACTCCGGCAGCCGTGAAGTAGCTGCCGTGACGGTCAGTGACCTGCCCGGAGAGCAGCCTGGCCAGCAGGTCGGCACCCTCGTCAAGCTGGTCGCCGCGCCGGACCGCGTCAGTGAGCTCCCCGAACTTGCTGAGCTCACCAAACGCCTCCACGCCCAGGCCAAGGCCGAGGACGAGCCGTCCGGCGGAGAGCCGGTCCAGCGTCATGGCCTCCTTGGCGAGTTTTTGCGGCCTGCGCCTGGCAAGCGGCGTGACCATCGGGCCGAAGCGGATTCGCGAGGTCGCCAGCGCGATGGCGGTCAGGGCTACGGTGGTGTCGGCGATATCGGCCGGCTCGCTTGGCGGGCGCAGGATGTGATCCCAGATGAAGAAACCGTCCCAGCCATGCTCCTCGGCCAGCCTCGCGAGCTCCTGCAGCGCGCTGATGTCGGCGAGCTCGCCTGATGGCATCAGGCAGATGCCGTTCCGCAATGGGTACCTCCCGGCTCCGGGCACCACGTCAGGCCTGGCGGTGGAGCGTGAGTCAACCTAGCCGGCTCCTCATGGCCGGCAGGTCAGCAGACGCGGGCGTGCGCGCGGCCGCTAAGCCAGGTCGTGCTGGCTTCCAGCCTCAGGCACGGACGACGCGCAGCCTGAACATGGCGGTGGCGAGGGCC
>JASHXW010000143.1 GCA_030043395.1 Streptosporangiaceae bacterium | reverse complement strand
TCAGCGCTGCGCCTTGAGGAGGTTAGCTGACATGCCCGGCATCCACGATCTCATCGCCGCGCGCCAGCCGGGGACGACCGGCGGCCAGGCTGCCGACGCCGCGCAGGGTGGCTCAGCGAGAGACGCCGGCGACGCCGTGATCCGGTGCGAGCGGCTGGTGCGCATCTACTCGGTGGGCGGGGTCGAGACGCAGGCGTTGCAAGGCCTTGACCTGGTGATACGCCGGGGAGAGCTGACGGCCCTGGTTGGAGCTTCCGGTAGCGGAAAGTCGACCCTGCTGAACATCCTTGCCGCTCTTGACCTGCCGACCGGCGGCCAGGCGTCGGTGGCCGGCCATGACCTGCTCACGATGGGCGCGAAGGAGCGGCTGTCCTACCGGCGGTCGACCGTCGGATTCCTCTGGCAGCAGACCGGCCGGAACCTGCTGGCGCAGCTCACTGCCGCGGAGAACATCGAGCTGCCGATGCGACTGGCCAAGGTTGGCCGGAGCGAGCGCAAGGCCCGGTGCACCGAGCTGCTCGACCTGCTCGGGGTGACCGGTTGCCGGGACCAGCTCACTGGCGAGCTCTCCGGTGGCCAGCAGCAGCGGGTCGCCATTGGAGTGGCACTGGCTAACCAGCCGAGTGTCGTGCTCGCCGACGAGCCGACCGGCGAGCTGGACACCGAGACGGCCGACGAGGTCTTCGCCACGCTCCGCACGGCCAATGCCGAGACCGGCGTGACCGTCCTGATCGTCACGCACGACGCGATGGTGTCCGAGCAGGTGAGGCGGACCATCGCGATCAGGGACGGCAGGATCAGCACCGAGGTGCTGCGCCGGACCGCCACTGACGAGCATGGGCGCGAGGCACAGCAAGCGGAGGAGTACTCGGTGCTCGACCGCACTGGCCGGCTCCAGTTGCCAGGTGAGTTCATCGACGCGCTCGCGCTCAAGGACCGGGTGCGGCTGTCGCTGGACGTGGATCATGTGGGCGTGTGGCCGGACCTCGAGAGCCTCAAGGAGAGCCAGTGACGACGGATCGACCGCCGGCGCACGCGGCCGGGCTGGCGCACAAGCAGCCGCAAGGAGCGCCACCCGCGCAGTCGACGGTGGTCTGCACCCGGTCCCTGACCCGGACGTACGGCCGGGGCCCGGCGGCTGTGCAGGCCCTTCGGGGCGTTTCCTTCGATGTGCACGAGGGCGAGCTCGTTGCCATTTGCGGCAGGTCGGGCTCTGGCAAGACGACGCTGCTCAATATCCTGTCCGGCCTGGACCGTCCCACTGCGGGCACGGCATGGGTCACCGGACTCGAAGTCACCGCGATGAGCAGGGACGAGCAGCTCCGGCTTCGCCGCGAGCGGGTCTCGCTCATCTTCCAGTCCTTCGCCCTGCTGCCCGTCCTGTCGGCCGCCGAGAACGTGGGAGTGCCGATGCGACTGGCCAAGGTTGACCCGGCGACGAGGGAGAAGCGCGTGAGCGCGCTCCTGGAGCTGGTAGGGCTGGGAGGGCAGGGGAGCAAGCGACCGCACGAGCTCTCCGGCGGGGAGCAGCAGCGGGTCGGGATCGCCCGGGCCCTAGCCAATAACGCCGAATTGCTGCTAGCCGACGAGCCGACCGGCCAGCTGGACTCGCAGACCGCACGCCAGATCATGGGACTGATCAGGTCGATCGTGCACGCCGAAGGCATCACGGCCCTGGTCACCACGCATGACCGGGCACTGATGGACATCGCCGACCGGGTGCTCGTTATCCAGAACGGCCAGATCTAGCCTGTCACCTCGACAGGTCGTCGAAGTCGCCCTGCCTGATTCCCTCGACGAACGCAGACCACTCGGTCCTGCTGTAGGCCAGGACGGGGCCATCGGGGTCCTTGGTGTCGCCGATCAGGACCGTTTCGCCGTCGACCGCGACTCGAACGCAAGCACCGCCGTTGCACAGCCGCGCAACCCGCCACGAGAGCTCGCCGGAAGTCGCGGAATGTGGCCGCGTCATCGAAGCCTCCTTCGCTGCGATCACGTCATGAGGTATGACAGATCTTATTTGACGATATTTAGCTCACATAACATCTACGCCGCAAAGATCCGATATGCCTATATAACGTCTTGGCCTCAGGGCTGGTACGTGGCCAAGATCCTGGTTATGAGACTCACTGAGTCCCTCGGGCTCAGCGCGACGTCGCGGACATGCTCCAGGGATTCCCGGTATCGGCGGATCTCAGCCGGGCGCTCCTGGTAAAGGTTGCTGAAAAGTCCCTCCACGAACACGACTGGACCCTGACCTGACTCCTGGTCAAATTCGAGGAAGTCGAAATTGCTGTCAATACAACTGTACGAGCCAATATCGAACGGTATTACCTGCACAGTTGCCTTGTCCTGCGCAGCGTACCGCAGCAGATTATCCAACTGGGAGTGCATCACGGAAACTCCGCCGACAAGGCGATGCAGAACTGCTTCATCGACTAGCGCGCGATAACGCGGCAGTGACTCGCGCTCAAGCAGTTCCTTGCGCCGCATCCGGACCTCGACCCGCTGGTCGACGGTCGCAGGCGGCATCTTCGGCGCGATGCCGTGCACGATCGCCCTGGCGTAGTCCTCGGTCTGCAGCAGCGCGGGAACGTAGTACATCGAGAACGAGGTGATGGCGTCGGCCTCCTGCTCCAGGCCGATGTAGGGCGACAGGTCGAGGTTGTCGTAATGGGTCCACCAGCCGGGCTCGCGCGCCTGCCTGGCCAGGTCCATCAGCTCGTCTGCCTCTGGCTGGCCGGCGACCCCGTAGAGGCGAGTCAGGTCCCGCACGTCGCGCAGGCTTGCCCTGCGCGACGCCGTCTCCAGGCGGCTGATCTTGGTGGCCGAGCAGAGCAGCTGCCCGGCGACGTCCTCGACGGTCAGGCCCATCGCGTTCCTCAGCTCCCGCAGGCGCCTGCCAAGCTCCCGCTGACGGACAGTGGGGTTGGCGCCATCAGCGACGATGCGCCTGCCAGCAGCGGCTTGCCTGGCCGAGGGCCGCTGGGCACTATCGGCCGTTGCCACGGCGCACGATGCTACACCTTCCCCATCGGCGTAGTCGTCTTTTCCGCGATCTTCGCATTCCTTGCACACCGGCATTGACCAGCCGCTATAGCCCGAAGGCGGTATTTGACCGCCGCGACGCGGCTCGCGCATTCTCGGTCACCTCAGTTACGTCCGGCTTTCCGGTTGGCTGAACGGGCACCCACCGAGGGTGGCCTGCGTGCGACTCCTGAGATCATCGGCCGCTCGATTTCCGGTGCCCCGGGGACCTCGTCGACGCGGACCGACTCGACGATGAATTCCGAGGACTCGATCACTCGTAAGGTGTCCCTGTTGGGCCGGCAGCCGATGACCGAGTAGGGGAACGGGATCTGATCTTGCCTGGCCGCGACGGCGGGATCGGCGGACCGCACGTGTTCCATGAACAGCAGGCGCCCGCCGGGAACCAGGACCCTGGCGATCTCGGCCAGCGCGGACCGCGCGTCGGGGACGCTGCACAGCGTGAAGGTCACCACGGCCGTGTCGAAGGTCGCGTCGGGGAAGGGCAGCCGGTCGGCGACGGCGTCGACGATCTCGGCGCTGGCCCGGGTCTTGGCGACGCGCCGGCCGAGCCAGTGCCGCATGTCCCGGCCAGGCTCGACTAGGACAAGGCGCGTGACGGCTGCCGGGAAATGGCGCAGGTTAAGTCCGGTACCAGCCCCGATCTCGATCGTCGAGCCCGCCGCCATGGCCAGCAAGTCATGGCGGAGCTTGGCCAGGCCCGCCCGCTCGGCGGGCGCGTTGTTGAAGTCGAAGAGATAGGCATAGCACCTCATGAAGAGGCGCCTGTTCATTAACACGCCTAAGCGCGATTCAGCCGCATGCCCTAAATGCTAGATAACGGGCCCTACTGCTTGAGCCAGTGCGCGTTCAATGGCCGGAATTCGCCTGATCAGCCTGTCCAGGGCTACCTGGGACCGGCCAGGCTCGCCGACGGCCATGAGGTTCGCCATCCCGACGTCCCCTGCGGCCGCCGCGACCGGTATCCCGTCGAGCATGACCTGGATGCGTCCAGGTACCGCGCGAAGGACCTGGGCAGCATCAGGCCCGCCGCCCTGCGCTGGCTGGCCGTCACCAGGGGGCCGCGCGTATCCGGATGCGATGAGCACGAGCCGGGAGGCAGCCAGTTCCGCACCGACGTCCGTCCAGAGCGGAACGCAGTTCCAGGCGATGAACGCAAGCTCGAGCAGCGGAGTCGACGGCCCGGCCAGGTCCCAGTCGAAGACGCCAGTGAGCTCGTCACCGTCGAAGCACACGTTGTAAGGAGCGATGTCGTTGTGCCCGATCAGCGTCGGCGCCTGCACCGGGAAGTACCGCCACGGCCCCGCGTGCCTGAAGCCGGACACGACCTCATGGAACTGCCGCGTCCAGCGGGTCACCGAGATGATCTGCGCTGCGGTCAGCGTCTCGGTATCGACGTCGACGACGCGGCCGGGCAGGTAGGTCAGCACCTCGCGGCCCTGGTCATCGAAGCCGAGGACCTCGGGAATGCCGCTGATCTTGCCGTGCAGGTAACGCAGCAGCGCGTGGACCGCCGGAGTCCAGGGTCCGGCCAGGCGCCGCACTGTGTCGCCGACCCGGACTGCTCCGCTGACGTTGCCGCCTGGCAGCCGGATCTCCCTGTCCTCGGATTCCTCGAACCCGATGCCGGTCATCGCGGCCTCCCGCCAGGCAGCGCCGCGCCGGCCAGCGCGTCGAGCTGGCGCTCGGTTCCGATCGCGATCAGGACGTGGCCGGCTTCGATCGCCGTCTGCCGTGGCGGGTTGGCGATGAAGGATCCGTCGCTGCCACGCAGCGCGAGCACAAGCGCTCCTGTCGTCTCGCCGAGGTTAGCCTCCGCCAGCGTGCGCCCGGCCAGGCGCGATCCCGCCTCGATCGACACCTCCTCGAGCCGGAACTCCAGGCTGCCGTCGTGCATGACGACGTCGAGGAACTCCACCACGTTCGGCTGCGAGGCGGCCGCCGCGATCCGCTGCCCGCCGATGCGCTGCGGGTTCACCACCCTGGTCGCCCCGGCCCGCATCAGCTTGGGCTCGGAGTCCTCGGTGCGGGCGCGGGCCACGATCACCAGATCGGGGCGCAGTGCGCGTGCCGACAGCGTGACGTACACGTTCTCGGCATCGGTATTGATGGCGGCCACCAGGGCTCTGGCCCGCATCAGGCCCGCCTTGCGCAGCACCTCGTCGTCAGTCACGTCGCCGACGATGACGGGATAGCCGATCTCCGCCACCCGGTCAGGGTCGATGTCGACGACGACCACTTCGGTGCCCTGGCCGGCCAGGTACCCGCCGACGGCGCGGCCCACCCGGCCCCAGCCGCAGACGATCGTGTGCCCGTTCATCCTGGCGATGTTGCGCTCCATCCGGCGCCTTTCGAAGTGGTGGCGCAGGTGACCTTCGACCAGCGTCTCGAGTATGAGGCCGAACGCGTACAGTGCCGTGCCTGTCCCGGCAAGGATCAGCACGATCGTGAAGATCTTGCCAGCGGCGGTCAGCGGGCGGACCTCCTTGAAGCCCACCGTGGTGATCGTGATCACCGTCTGGAAGATCGCATCCAGGACGTTGTAGCCGAGGACGACATAGCCGATGGTGCCCGCGACGCTGACGCCGAGCAGCAGCAGCAGCGCGAGCCTGATCCGGCGCAGCGTGATCACCTGCTCATTGTCCCGAGCCGCCACGCGGGCCAGCGACGGGTCCTTAGTGATGCGCTACGGTCCAGTTATGCCGCAAATCGACGGAACAGTCCACTGGGCCGAGCGCCTTTCCGAGCTAGCGGCGCAGTGCAGGGTCGTCGGCGCGACCCTGGGCATCTGGGCCGACGGGCAAGAGACGCTCGTCGCTCACGGGCTGCTGAGCACCGCGACGCAGGTACCCGCCAGCCCGGATTCACTTTTCCAGGTCGGCTCGATCACGAAGGTCTGGACAGCCTCGATGATCATGCAGCTCGTCGAGGAGGGACGGCTGTCACTGGACTCGTCGGTGGCTGACGTCCTGCCTGGCCTGCAACTTGGGACGGCTGACCTAGGCGGCGAGGTCAGGATCCGGCACCTGCTCACCCACACCAGCGGCCTGGACGGAGACATCTTCACCGACACCGGCCGCGGGTCGGACTGCGTCGAGCGGTACGTCGCCGGGCTCGCGGAAGCCGGCCTGGTGCATCCCGTGGGCACTGCGTACTCCTACTGCAACAGCGGCTTCGTGCTGCTCGGCCGGATCATCGAGGTGCTTGACGAACGCGAGTGGGACGCATCCCTGCGTGCGCGGCTGATCGGCCCCCTTGGCTTGCGGCAGACGGTCACCTTGCCGGAAGAGGCCATCCTGCACCGGGCGGCGGTAGGACATCGTTCCCGGCCACACGAGACGCAGCCCGTCGCGGAGTGGGCCCTGCCGCGCAGCGTCGGCCCGGCCGGACTGATCACCGCCAGCGCGCACGACGTGCTGACCTTCGCCCGGATGCACCTGGACGGCGGGATCGCGCTAGACGGCAGCCGGCTGCTCAGCGAAGAGTCAGTGGCGGCGATGCAGCGGCCGCAATTCGAGATGCCGGGCGTCGGCGAGCGCAGGGATGCGATCGGCCTGGCGTGGCGACTTAGCCGCTGGGGCGACCGGACGACCATCGGGCATGACGGCAGCACGGTCGGCCAGGCCGCCTTCCTGCGGATGGACCCGCGGGCAAAGGTCGCCGTCTGCCTGCTGACCAACGCCTCGGACGCTGAAGCGCTGCGCAAGCAGGTCTTCGGCGAGGTCTTCGCCGAGTACGCGGGCATCACGCCGCCGGCCGACCCCGAGCCCGTAGCCGGATCGGCCGATGGCGATCTGAGTCGTCATGCAGGCCGTTACGAGCGCCCGTCGCGGTTCTTCGACGTGTCCGCCGCCGATGGGCTGCTGCATGTCGACACAGACGTTACCGGGCCGCTCGCGTCGATTGTCGGCAGCGAGCGCGAGGAACTCGACCTTTATCCGGCCGATGGGACTGGAGACCACTTCGTGTGCCGCTCGCACGACGACGACCCGTGGAGCACGGTCAGCTTCGGGCGGCTGGCCGATCAGACGCCGTATGTGTACGCCTTCGGCCGGATCACGCTGCGAGCTGGCTAGGCGCGGCGCCGGGCGATGAACAGGTTGTCCGGCCGCTGGCCGTGCGGCGGGGCGGGTTGCCTGGCGGGTGGCGGCTGCGTCCAGCTCGGGTCGGGCTCGAAGCCCGCTTCGGGCAGAACACGGCTCCAGGTAGCGCGGCTGAACGCGCTGAGGCGGTGCGCCTCGCGAATGACCTGGACAGTCCCGTCGGCTGAGCGGAGCGAGAACTCGTACTCGGCCTGCACCCAGTCATCAGACGGGTCGGGATCCCAGGTTCGCTCCCTGAAACTGCCCAGCCTGCCCGCTGAATCCGTGTCGCCTCCGCCACCACCGGTGAACTCGCGGAAGGTCTCGGCGACGTAATCGGGCACGAACAGCGCGATGCCGCCTGGACGGCAGTGCGCGAAGGCGGTCCTGGCTACCTGGAGCAGGTCGCCCTGCGTGGTGATGTAGTCGATCGCATCGTGCACGAGCACGGCGTCGAACTGCCGGCCAAGCCGGATCGTCCGCATGTCGCCGCGCGCGTGCACGCACTCTGGGTTGAGTTCCCGCGACACGGCAAGCATGTCGTCGGAGACGTCGACCAGCGTCAGCGTGAACTTGTCCTTCAGGTGCACGGCCACGTGCCCGCCGCCGCTGCCCAGGTCGAGCAGGGTACGCACGGGCCTCGCCTGATCGCAGGCGGAGCTCAGCAGCACCGATAGGTACGCAGCTTCCTGCTCGTACTCGGCTGTCGGCGAGATCAACGGCCACCAGTTCGCGAGCTCGTGGTAGATCCGGTACTCGCCCGGCGCACTCGTCATGCGAGCCATACTCGCGCAGCCGCCCGATCGCGGAAAATCGGTTGCCTGGAGCGGCGCTGGCGTGACACTCTCTGCGGGCACAGTCCGCCCCCGATCCGACGGCGCGGACGAGAGGCTCATGTCGCCTTAGAGCCAGTGACGCACGACTCACTGGGCCGCTGGCTGAGCAGAAGGGAGGGCGGACAGGTGACCGTTTCCGCGTTGTTCGCTGCCCGACTTCTGCCCAAGGAGCCTTCCTCTTGTACGACCCATCTCCTCGCCGCCGCAAGCAGCGGTTTGACGACGAACTGACCTTCGCCAAGCGAGACCGGCACATGCGCAGGCTGGCGCCTGCCGACGTGAGCGATTTCGCTGATGGCATTCCGGACGGAGATCGCTGGTCCACCTGGGACCAGGCCAGCCCGACCGAGCGTGGCCCTGAGCCTTACCCGGACTGGCTCGTCACCGAGCTCGGCGCGACTGACACCGAACTCGGCCTGCTCAAGACCGGCAAGGAAGCCGATGTCTTCCTGCTGCGCCGGGCCGTGCCGGAGACCAACCGGTCGTGCCTCGTCGCCGCCAAGCGGTACCGGTCCGCAGAGCACCGGCTCTTCCACCGCGACGCCAGCTACCTCGAAGGCCGGCGGGTGCGCGAGTCACGCGACAACCGTGCCATGGCCAACCGCACGGCAGTCGGCCGCGCGATGATCGCCACGCAGTGGTCAGGTGCCGAGTTCGCGGCGCTGAAGCAGCTGTACCAGGCTGACGTGCCGGTGCCCTACCCGGTCCAGGTGACGGGCACCGAGGTCCTGCTCGAGTTCATCGGCGATCCGGACGGCACCGCGGCGCCGAGGCTGGCTGAGCTCAGGCCGTCGGCCGGGGAGCTCGCGGACCTGTGGGACCAGCTCGTCGAAGCGCTGCGCAGGCTGGCCCGCCTGGGCCTGGCGCACGGCGACTTGTCGGCGTACAACCTGCTGGTCCACCAGGGCCGGCTGGTCGTGATCGACCTGCCGCAGGTGATCGACGTCATCGCGCACCCGGCCGGCGCCGAGCTCCTCGAGCGCGACGCCGCCAATGTCGCTGGCTGGTTCGCGGCTCGCGGCCTGGCATCGGGGACCGACGAGCTGGGCGGACTGCTGCGCTACGAGGCGCGCCTGGACTAGCGGGCCTGCGACTCTCGCGATCGCGCAAGGCTTCCTGGTTCGGTGCTGCCCGCGTAGGTTGTGCGCATGAGCGACATCGCCTGGCTCGACGCGACCGCGCAAGCCGAGATGGTTCGCAGCGGCGAGGTGAGCCCGCTCGAGCTCACCGAGGCGGCCATCTCGCGAATCGAGCGCCTGAACCCGCAGCTCGACGCGGTCATCAGGACGAGGTTCGAGCTAGCGCGCACGGAGGCAGCCGGCGACCTGCCCGACGGGCCATTCCGCGGCGTGCCGATGCTGCTCAAGGACATCGGGTGCATCGTGGCCGGCGAGCCCGCGGCCTTCGGCCTCGGGCCGCTGCGCGACCTGCCCTGGCCGGTGACGTCGTTCCTCGCCAAGATGTTCCGGGCTGCCGGGTTCGTCGCACTCGGCCGCACGAACGTGCCGGAGCTCGGCACCACCGTCACGACGGAGGCGATGAGCTTTCCGCCAGCTCGCAATCCGTGGGACCCCGCTCACTCGACGGGCGGTTCATCGGGCGGGTCGGCGGCCGCGGTAGCCAGCGGCATGGTGCCGGTCGCGCACGCCAACGACGGCGGCGGGTCCATCCGCATCCCGGCCAGCGAATGCGGCCTGGTCGGCCTCAAGCCGACTCGCGGCCGGGTGAGCCAGGGCCCGGTGATCGGCGAGGGCTGGGCCGGCGGAACCATCGACGGCTCGGTGGCCAGGACGGTCCGCGACGTCGCCGGCGTGCTCGATGCGATCAGCGAGCGGATGCCCGGAGAGCCTTACTATGCGCCGCCGCTGCCTGGCCCGCTCGCGCGAGAGGTGGGGGCCGACCCAGGCAAGCTCCGGATCGGCCTGGTCGATCATCCTGGCGACGAGCGGTCCCTCGACGACCCGCAGTGCCGCGCCGCGGTCGCCGCGGCGGCCCGGCTGCTTGAGTCGCTCGGCCACCAGGTGGAGGAGTCCTGGCCTGCCGCGATGTTCGAGCCAGAGTTCCTCAGCCACTTCACCACGATCATCGCGGCCGAGACGGAGGAGACCCTCCGCGCCTTCGAGTCGGCGCTTGGCCGCCCGATCGGCGACGCCGAGATCGAGCCGCGGAACGTCTTCTACCGGGAAGCGGGACGGTCACTGGGGGCAGTGGAGTACCTGCAGGCGCGGAAGTGGATCGGCCAGTGGGCCAGGCGGATGGCGAGCTGGTGGGGTTCCTTTGACCTGCTCCTCACGCCGACGCTGGGCGCGCCGCCGCCTGAGCTTGGCTGGTTCACCGCCGCGGGCCCGCAGGACGAGGGACCCCGGGTCATCAGCTTCATCCCCTACACGCCGCAGTTCAACATGGCCGGCCAGCCCGCTGTCAGCCTGCCGCTGCACTGGACGCCTGGCGGCCTGCCGGTCGGCGTGCAGCTCGTGGCCGCGTACGGCAGGGAGGACGTCCTGGTCCGGGTGGCCAGCCAGCTTGAGCAGGTCGCACCGTGGGCTGGCCGGCTGCCGGGCATTCACGCCTGATCAGAGGTCATGTGCCACCCGGGGCCGCGGGATGCACGCTGCGTCCCGCGCGGAAGCAGGCGAAGCGGAAAAGCGTTAGCCAAACGGTGGCCGGACCGGCCAACCTAGTCGTTGGCCCATGACGACGCTTGTCCGCGGCCCACGTCACGCTGCCTGGAGAAAGCCGCCTTGCCTCCAACGCCCGCCGAGCTGCGAGCACGCCTGCCTGAGCTGATGCTGAAAGACCAGCAGCAGCTCCGCCGCC
>JASHXW010000142.1 GCA_030043395.1 Streptosporangiaceae bacterium | reverse complement strand
AAGCCGGTGGTCGGCTCGTCGAGCACCAGTAGCAGCGGGCGGCTCATCAGGCTGGCCGCGAGATCCAGCCTCCGGCGCATGCCACCGGAGTACGTGCTCACTGCCCGCGTCGCTGCATCGCTAAGACCGAATCGCTCGATCAGCTCACCCGCACGAGACGCAGCCGCGCGGCGCTTCAACCCGAACAGCCGCCCGATCAGGAGCAGGTTGTGCCAGCCGGACAGCGCCTCGTCCAGGCCCGCGTACTGGCCGGTCAGGCCGATCCGGGCGCGCACCGCATAGGGATCGATGGCAACGTCGTGGCCAGCGACCAGAACGCGGCCGGCGTCAAGGCGCGTCAGGGTCGCGATGATCCGCACCAGCGTCGTCTTGCCAGCGCCGTTGGGGCCGAGCAGTGCCGCGATCGCGCCTGGCTGGACTGTCAGGTTCACGCCCGCGAGCGCCACCACGTTCCCGAACGACTTGGCGACATCGCGCGCGTCGACCACCGGCTGAACCATGATGCTGAGCCTAACTGATAGTGTGGTAACCACACAATGTGGATGGCGAAGCATGGTCCGCGCAACTGTCCGCAGGAAGGGCTGGTACCGAGAATGGCTGCTGCCGAGGCATCCGACTTGCCAGCCCAGGTGCTCGGTCGCCTGCTGAACCTGGCCCCGGTCCTGGCTGCCTGGTCTGAGCGCGGTACCAGGGAGTACGGGCTCAGCTACGCCAGGGGACGGGTCGTGGGAATGCTCCGGGCATCAGGGCCGGTGATGATGCGAACGCTGAGCACCACGCTGGGCGTGACGCCAACGACGGTCACCGGCCTGGTCGACGCACTTGAGGCTGATGGCTGGGTGGCACGCCAGCCGCACCCGACGGACCGCCGGGCAATCGTCGTCGCGCTCACTCCGGCCGCCGCGAGCACCTATGGCAAGCTCGAGCAGCACTATCGCGGGCTGGCGGCCCTGCTGATGAGCGAGCTGGAGGCGGCGGACCTCGAGCGGGCGCTGAAGGTCATCGACCAGATCCAGGCCAGGCTGGACGAGGTCAGCTCCCAGGTGGAGGCGACCTTCGAGCCAGTCCCTGCGCTGCCACGCAAGGAAATGGCAAACGACCGCCAGGCGGGACCCGCCTGACCTGCCCGGGTCTCACCCGCGCCGGGTGATGTCACTGCCTGGGTGCCAGGTCATGCTGACTGCACCTGGAAGCGCAAGGAGAGCGAATGCCACTCGCCGCATCATCGTCCTATCCACTGCTGGATGCCTTCTGGACCATCCTGGAGATTTTCCTTTGGGTGGTCTGGATCTGGATCCTGATCACAGTGTTCGTCGACATCTTCCGCAGTCATGACCTGTCCGGCGGGGCTAAGGCACTGTGGTTCCTGTTCGTGCTATTCATCCCGCTGATCGGAGTCCTTGTCTACCTGATCGCGCGCGGCGGTTCGATGCACGAGCGGCAGGTACGGGTCGCTCAGCAGCAGGACCAGGCCTTCCACGATTACGTCCGGTCAGCCGCTGGGCCGTCGAATGACGCCGCGGATCAGCTCGAGAAACTGGCGAGCCTGCGCGACCGCGGTGTCATCACGAATGAGGAATTCGACCAGCAAAAGGCGAAGGTCCTAGCCGCCTGACAGGCTGCCAGTGGCCGGCCTGCGTGCGCAGGCCGGCTGCCGCGGCTAGCTGTCCTGCAGCTTGCGGACGACTTCGAGCGCGTCGTTGACGTGCTGGCTGATCTTGGTCATCGAGTTGAAGACGTGCTGGACCTTGCCGTCGCGGTCGATGACGTAGGTCACCCGGCCGGGCAGCACGCCGAGCGCCGACGGCACCCCATAACTCTTGCGCACCTTGCCGCCCGGATCGCTCAGCAGCGTGAACGGCAGGTCGTATTTGCCCGCGAAGCCGCTGTGCTTGTCCACCGAGTCCGAGCTGACCCCGATGACGTCGGCCCCGGCCTCGGTGAAGGACTCGTAGCTGTCGCGGAACGCGCACGCCTCCGCGGTGCAGCCGCTGGTGTTGTCCTTCGGGTAGAAGTACAGCACCACGACGCGCTGGCCGAGGCGGTCGCGCAGGCGCACTTCCTCGCCGTCCTGCGACTGGAGAGTGAAGTCCGGGGCCTGGTCACCAACCTGAATTCCGCCTGGCATCCTCAGCCTGCCTCTCCGGTGCTGCGCGGAACGACGAATCTGCGCCAGGTAAGCGCATCGTGAGCAACTGTAGTCCCGCTCAGATGAGCGCTTGTCGCGCGTCTCCCGGACCTTTACGCGTCAGATTGCACGCTGAACGTCGCGGCAGGGTCAGGCCTTTCCTGAGCAAAGTGGTGGTGCCCGCTGGCCTCCTGGCCAGCGGGCACCACCATTACCACGGGCGCGTTTCCCCTCGCCGGTCAGCTGACCGGCAGGGTGTAGGTGATGGTCAGGCCAGAGAAGGTGGTGTTCCCGTTCGGGCAGACGCCGGCGGAGTAGGCGTAGTGGTTCATGTTCACTACCGAGTCGGCGGCCGCGATGGCGCCGCTCCAGGACGTGTAACTGGTGGTGGTGCTGTTCAGCGGGCTGTCGAAGTCGGCCAGCCCGGTATAGGTGTGGTTGGCCAGGTCCTGCCGATTCACCTCGA
>JASHXW010000002.1 GCA_030043395.1 Streptosporangiaceae bacterium | reverse complement strand
AACGTCACTCGTACCCCGGCCGGGCGGCCCGCCGCCGGCCGCGCTGGCAGATCGACAGAGACCTGGATTCCGGTCGCGCACAACTCCAGCCGCGGCTGCAGGTGGAAGCTGGCTAGGCTGGCGAGCTCGCGGCAATGGTCAAGCCCGTGTCGGCACCACCACAGCTGGTCGTGAGCCAGCGCGAGCGTGCCCCCGCTGAAAGCCTTAGTTCGCTGCGGCGTGCCTGGCAGGTGAGCGTGGACGCTGCCGGCCTGGGTAGCGCCAGCGCCGGTGCCGCTGGCGTTCTTGCCGAGGGATCCGGGTCCGCTGATGCCAGTCGCGTTCGGCGAGGCGCTTGATGTCGGCGTGGGGCCAGAGCGCGTGGGGCAGGCGCTGTTACTGCCGCGGCAAGGCGCGCGATGGGGAGACCCGGACGAGGCCAGCACGATTCCGACGACGGCGAGCGCGGCCACGACCACCACGCTTGCTGCGACTAGCAGCGTCGGCCGCCTGCCCGGCGGTTTTGGCGCGGCCTGACGGGCAGGCGGAAGCTGGCCGGCTATGGCTGTCGAGCCCAGTCGCTGCGTCGGCGCAGTCGGGCCGTTGCTACCTGCGGGCGGCAGGATCGGGGAGCTTAGCTCGGCGCGCTGGCGCATCTGCGCGGCATCGGGCGCGATCAGCAAGGCCACCGTGGTGTCGTCGCCGCTGCCATCGGCGGACGCGCAGAGGCTGGCCCAAGTTGGGAGCTGCTCAGCGAACCACCATGGCTCGTGCTTGCCGATCATCTTGGCGAGGTCGGCGCTGACCGCATCGGCCCAGGGATCGGCGGCCTGGGCGTTCCCGTAGCCGTCCGTCGCGATGAGCAGGCCAAGGAGCGGGACCTCCCGCATGTCGATGGCCCGGACCCGGAAGTCGTCCTCCGGTCGCAGGCCGCACAGGCTCGTGGTCTGGTGCCCGTCTAGGGCCGGGTCGTCGGGAACAGGCCGGATCGCTCCGCCGTCCGGCCTGATGGCCACGACGTCTCCGTCGCCGATCTGCGCGAGAACGATCCAGTGCCGCCAAACGAGCGCGAGCAGCAGCGTCGAGCCGTAGGCGATCAGCTCGGTGTCGCCGGCGGCCCGGACAGCCTGCTCGGACTCGCTGAACGGGGCGACCGCGAGGTCGGACAGCACCGCCTCACGCCACCGGCTGACGATGGCTGGGACTAGGGCGGCCCGGGCGTGTTCTTCGATCTGGCCGGCTGTGCTCTCCTGGCCCAGCCCGGCCGCGAACCCGGCTGCGGCGTCGCAGCCGATGTCGACCGCCAGCTGAGATCCCCGGGCACTGCGGAAATGACGTTCGTTTCCGTGGCCGTCGCCGACAGCGACGGCCAGCGTTCCGGCGTCGATGCGCCTGGCGGCGACCGCATCCTGGATCGGCTGCCCGGTCACCAGGTGCGCCGCCCCGAGGGCGGAGGCCGTCAGGACGTGCCATTCCCCTGGCGGCTCGGGCGACCGCGCGGTCGTGTCCGTGCCCGTCAAGTGATCTCCTTCTCAGCCGCCTGCCCTACCGAAATGACTTCAGCAAGGTGACCTGGCCGGCGTTGTGGTTCAGGCCGAAACTGGCGATCCAGACCTGAGAGCCGACGGCGACGATCGCGGCTGGCTGGGCGAAGTGGTACTGCGGGCCGTCGAGTATGCGGACGAGGGCGCCGGTCTTGGCGTCAATCTCGGTGACCGAGCCGTCGCCACTGCCTCCCTTGGGATTGACTACCCAGACGCGGTTGCCTGATGCGGTGATGCCCTGCTGGCGGTACCCCCAGAGGCTGTCGAAGCTGCCCAGGCCGTAAGAGGACCCGGTCAGGTTGCGGATCCAGCTGCCGTCACTGGCATTCATCTCGGTGATGAACAGGCCGCCCCGGTACGGGTTGTTCAGCACCCAGACGTGCCCGCCGCTGACCGCGACCGACGAGGGCCGCTGGAAGTCGTAGGGGCCGTCGGAGTCCGTCTTGGTGAAGTCGACCGACCCGGTACTGGCGTTGATCCTGGTCACCCCGCCCAGGCCGCCCC
The DNA here is from genome assembly GCA_030043395.1 of Streptosporangiaceae bacterium. The sequence continues at coordinate 1,930 of JASHXW010000002.1, read as the reverse complement.
GATAGCCGCCGTCGACGACCCACACGTCGCTACCGCTGGCCGCCATGGCGGCCGGATAGGTGATCCCGCCAGAGGTGCCGGAGAACGTCCGAACCACGCTGTCGTCGCTGGCGCGAAGCTCGGTCACTGAGCCGTAGCCCGTGTAGGTGCTTGAGGTTTTGGTGCCGAGGTTCGACACGAACACGTTAGGGCCGTCGACCACGACGGCGGTCGGGTTGTTGATGTCCTGCGCGGCGCCTAGGACGGAGACAACGTGGCCGGTCAAGGTGAGCTTGGTGAGCGAGCTCTGGCCGTAGTTGACTGCCCAGATGTACCCGTCGCCCTCCGCGATCGACCAGGGCGAGTCCAGGCCCGTGGACGGCGATGCCGTCTGCGTACCGCGTTTGATGTCGATGTTCACGATCGCGGACGGGGCGATTTGCGCGATCCAGGCATGCGTCGAGTTCACCGCGATGCCGTCCGGCGCCGCGGTGAGGCTGAAGACGTGGATGCTCGGCTTGGCCGCCGCGGGCTTGGGCTTCGGGCTGTGCTTGAGGTACAGGACCAGCCCGGCCGCCAGAGCGATCACGACCACGCCGGCCAAGATCCCGATCAGGATCCCGCGCGACCTAGATTTCCTGGGCGGCGGGGATACTTGCCCGCCCTGCCATCCCGTCGGCGGCGGCCCGTAGGCCGGCTGCTGCCCGTAGGGGCTTGGCTGGTCGTACTGGCCTGGCTGGCCGTACTGGCCCGGCTCGGCATACTGCTGGGGCTGGCCGAACGCGGTGGGCTGCGCGAAGGCGTCGGGCTGGCCGAACTGACCGGGCTGGCCGAACCGACCGGGCTGGCCGTACGGAGCCTGCTGGCCGGGCTGGCCGTACTGGTTCGGCTGGCCGTACTGATCAGGCTGGCCTGGCTGGCCGGGCTGGCCGTACTGGTTCGGCTGGCCGTACTGATCGGGTTGGTCTGGCTGCCCGGGCTGGCCGTACTGGTTCGGCTGGCCGAACTGATCGGGTTGGACGGGCTGGCCGGGCTGGCCATACGGAGTAGGCGGCGAATACTGCGTTGGCTCGTAACTCGGCGAGGCCTGGCCGGAGCCAGGCGCCTGGCCGAAGGGCGCCTCGCCGAACCCGTAGCCGGCGTCTTGCGGTTCGCCAGGCGGGGTCTGGTCTGAAGTCGCTGCCTGGCCAGCACTCGGTACCTGGTCGCCCCGCGGCGGAATGACCGTCTGGTCAGCTCCCAGGCCCGGCGCCTGGGAGCTCGCCGCCGGGGCGACCTGGCCCGGCTGACCGGGCTGCGCGGCACTGGGAGGCTGGCCGAACGGTCCTTGCGCGGCGCGGTCTATAACCACAGTGGCCCGCTGGGCGGACGACCGCCCTTGTGGCGACGGCAGGTAGCCAAGCGCGGTCGCAAGCTCCCGCGTGATCCAGTCGCAGTAGTCGCTTGTGAAGCCACATCGCGCGGCAAACGACTCAGCGGCCATGCTGACAGCTTCTTGGGGCGGGTTCGCGGTCGACAACTGGCGGAGAGTATCCGCAAGACCGGCATCAGCTGCGGCTACTAGGAGCGTCCTTTCGAGCTGAGCGTCGGGCAACAGGTCCTTGAGCATGTTCGACATCTGCTCGGAGTTCGACAGGACGGCCTCGCCACGATCTGGGGCCGAGACGATCTGCCGCAATGCAACCTGGACGGCGGCTTGGCGCTGCGGGGAAATATCCACCTCATGTTGCCTTTCAACATTTATGACCATCTTGCAATCACAAACGACACACTGAAAACGATAGTCATTGCCGTCGCTCAGTTGAAGCAACCAGAGAACGAGGTCGGAACCTGTTTCGAGGGCGCCTAGCCAGCTCTGGACCAGTCCCGTCGGCATGATCGCCGCCGTCTCCACGGTTTGGCGGACTATTTTCAGATACTGGACATTTTTCATGCGGATCCGCATGAAAAA
>JASHXW010000141.1 GCA_030043395.1 Streptosporangiaceae bacterium | reverse complement strand
CCACGACGACCTCGCACTCGGCTCGCAGCTGATGGCCGATCCAGCGCAGCCGCACCTGGCCCGCGCCGAGCACGCCGGGAGTAGCTCGGAGCGTCGCCTCCACCTGGTCGACCAAGGCCGGGTCGACCGCGTCCATCAGCCTGCGGTAGATCTCCCTCGCCGCTTGCCAGAGCACGACAAGGATCGCGACGGTGATGAGCAGGCCGACTACCGGGTCGGCCCACTTCCAGCCGACCGCGGTGCCGGCCACGCCGAGCAGCACCGCGAGCGAGGTGAACCCGTCGGTGCGCGCATGCAGCCCGTCGGCCACCAGGGCAGCGGAGCCGATCCTGCGCCCGACGTGAATCCGGTAATGGGCCACGAGCTCGTTGCCCGCGAATCCCACGACCGCGGCGACGGCCACCGCGGCCAGGTCGGTCACCTGCCGCGGATGCGCGAGCCGGCTAGCAGCCTCCAGGGCCACCAGGACCGAGGACGCTCCCATGATCAAGATGATCACCACGCCAGCCAGGTCCTCGGACCGCCCGAAACCGTAGGTGTACCGGCGGGTCGGCGGTCGCCTGCCAAGGACGAACGCGACTCCCAGCGGCACCGCCGTGAGCGCGTCCGCGGCGTTGTGCAACGTGTCGCCGAGCAATGCGACCGAGCCGGACAACGCGACCACGCAAGCCTGGATGACCGCGGTGCACACGAGCACGACGAGGGAGATCCACAGCGTTCGCATCCCCTGAGCGCTGGCCTCCATGGCCGCGTCGACCTTGTCGGCGGTCTCGTGCGAATGCGGCCGAATGAGGTGCAGCAACCGGGCGAACACCCCTGGGCCATGGTCATGATCGTGCCCGTGGTCGTGCTCGCCCTCGCGGGCATCTGCGGCGCTCATGCTGCCAGGATGCCCGGTGAGTCGCGTTGCAGCACATCGACAACAACCAGCACACGGCACCTGCAAGGAAGCCGCATCAAGCGGCGCGGCACCTCTAGGCCGGCTGACCTGCCTGTCCTGCCTTCCGTGCCATGGCGGCGTAGTCGTAGGCGGCCTCCGGGTCCGAGCGGACCACCGCGTCGAGGTGCTTGGCGTCCTCGCCGACCAGGACCCGCCAGGAGCCAGACTGGACTCCGTCCAGGATGATGGTCGCCGCCTGCCCTGCGCTGAGCGGTGCCTTGTCCCGGAAGTCGTCACTCATCTTCCTGATCATCTTCCGCAGGTCGTCAGCGGACGCGTCCTGGCGCAGCACTCCAGCCTGGACGAGCTTGGCCCGGACGTCGTCGGGGATGCGCTCGGCGAGCTGGGCCTCGGTCATCTCCTCGGGCTCTGGCATGCCCTGGGCTCGGCGGCTGTTGTCGACGATGTTCGTGCCCACGTGCCCGGGCATCACGACTACCACCCGGACTTGCGGCGCGTTGGTGCGCAAGTCCTCGATCAGCGCCTCGGTGAAGCCCTTCAAGGCAAACTTCGCCGTGCAGTAGGCGTGGTTGGGTATGCCGGGACCCAGCGTTGCCCAGAACCCGTTGACGCTGCTCGTGTTCACCAGGACGCCCTCGCCGCTGGCGATCAGGAGCGGCAAGAATGCCCGGGCGCAGTAGTACCCGCCCCAGAAGTCGACAGCGAATGTGCGCTCCCATTCGTCCCGGCTGTCCTTGACGAAGCTGGCTCCGCCGCCGACGCCAGCGTTGCTGAAGACCAGGTCCACGTGATCGCTGGCATGCTGCTCGAGCGCCTCGTCGCGGAACCGCAGCACCTGCGCCTCGTCGGAGACATCGCAGGCGTGGCTGGTCACCCGGACGCCTTCGGCGGCGTCAGCCTGCGCAAGCTGAGCGGTCTGCTCCACCGTGCTGGCGTTCCAGTCGCAAGCGGCGACCGAGCATCCCAGTGCCGCGAGCTGGCGCACCAGCTCGCGGCCCATGCCCGAGCCGCCGCCCGTCAGCACTGCCAGCTTCCCCGCGAAGAACGATTCCGCGGCGCTCGCGCCGACGTGCCCTGCTGGTGCCGTCTCATGCGTCATGTGACCCGCCTACTCCCGCCTGAAGAATCGATGTGCTAGCCGACCGGAGGCCGCTGCATACGCTACGAGACCCGGACCGGCGACAGTCAGAATCCTGGCAGGTGCTCCTCGCAGCCAAGGATCGCCTCCATCGCGGGGTCGGCGTTGCGGCTGAACGCCTCGAAGGCGGGCGGGACGTAAAGGTCGGGTGCGATCCACGGCCGGTGATCGGTTGGCCAGGATGTCTGCCAGTACAGGTCGGAGACGTTTACCGTCGTCTTGCTGTACGGCAGCGTGAACGCAAGCACCTCGCCGATGAAGTTCGGGCGCGACCCTGACGGCTCCCCCACGAAGATCGCGTTCGTGTGGAACTCGATCATGGTGGCGGTGTTCTGCGCGGCCGAGAACGTGCCGCGGCCGATGATCACGTACAGGCTGCCGCGCTGGTTGACTTTCGCGCAGCCGATCAGCCGGTGCAGCAGGTGCCGGACCAGGAAGGTGTTCCCGCCGCCGTTCCAGCGCAAGTCGATGACCAGCTTGCTGATCTCATGGTGGTCGATGAAGCTGAACAGCCTCGCGCAGAAGTCGGCAAACGGCTCTGGCTCCTGGTCGCCGACGCCGTTGAACTGGAAGTACACGACAGCTGGCTCGCGCAGGTACTCGAACCAGTACCGCACCGAGCTGTTGCGCAAGTACAGGGGCAGTGGCTCAGGCAAGGTGTCCGGCAGGCTGAGCCAGCCTGCCGGACGGGGCCGTGTGATCGATGGCGGCGGCGCGATCAGCGGATAATCACGTGGCCCGGACACGACGGACTCGATCGCCACGGACTCGGTTCCGCCCCCGGGGAGGCTGACCTTGAGGACAGCACGACCAGGATCGGCGATCAGGCCCAGCGCATGCAGCAGCGGCGTCCAGCGCAGCAGCTCCGGGCCGAGCCAGCGGACCTGCTGGTCGTTATCCCGGCTGATCAGCGGCTCCACGGCGGCGAGCAGCTCAGCGACCGGGTGTCCGCCGATTGCCTCGAGCCGCGCTCCGAGGAGCCGCCGGTGCTCTGGGCTCGCGACCGCCGTCACGAACAGGCCCTCGGCGAACGAGTAGAACTTGACCGGCAGGCTCAGCTGCGCCTCACGGTTGTCCTCAGCGGGCTCGACATTGACGTGGCCGTCGCCGAAGGGGCGCAGCAGCCGCATGATGCCGGCCAGGATCTGCATGTCCGACAGCGCGGGCACGTCGGCGCAGAGCTGGCGTAGCGCGGCATCGAACTCCGGCTCAGGCACCTCGGCGAACGGCGCGTACGCGCGGCGCTTGACCTCACGGGACAGGTAGGCGAGGTCAGCGCGCCAGCCGTCGTCGCGCGTCATGCCCTCGGTGTCGGTGACCGCGAGCAAGTCGCGGACTTGCTCGTCATCGAGCAGCGGCTTCCAGTGCTCGTCATCGCAAGGCTTGCTCAGGTCCCGTAGCCCGAGATCCACCGCGTGACCCAGCTCGGCCACGGCGCTGTCGCGCTCGCCGAGACTGGCGTGACAGGTGGCGATCCGGTAGCTGACCTCGGCCGGGAACATGGCCTCCTCCCGCGGTGACGAAGGCGGCACGCCGGTCTCCTGCGCCCGGCGGTATGCCTGCAGGGCACCGCGGAAGTCGTCAAGCTCGAACCGTGCTTCGCCGAGCCTGACCCAGTGGTCGCCGCGCACCGGGTTCAGGCTCGTCACACGGTCCCACATGGCCGCCGCGTCAGGCCAGCGCTCCGCGCCCGTGTGCGCCTGTGCTGCGGCGAGCGTCCGCAGGTAGCCGGAGACGTCCGTCATGGCAATCCTCCCAAGGAGCGCCCGGGCCGCCGGGCCGCGTGAGGGTTCTCAGCCGAGCCCGAACAACGGCAGGCACGGATCCAGGCCCTCGATCGTGACCTGCAGTGTCTGGTGCGCCTGCCACGACGAGCGGTCCATCCGCAGCCTGCGCTGCGTGGCCGGCTTGCCGCGGGAAACCTGCCGGTAGATGCCGTCGTCGGCGTAGCCGAGCTTGCGCGACACGCCTAGCGACGCCGCATTGTCGGCGAACGCGCTCGAGGTGGCGTACTGGGCGTCTAGCCCGTCGAACGCCAGCGCGAGCACCGCGGCGCGCATGGCGGTGCCGATGCCCTGGCGGTGGTAGTCCAGGCCAAGCCACGAGCCGGTGTGGACCTCCCTGAGCACCGCGTAATCCCGTGCGCCCACGCCCTGCGTGCCGACGACGGTCCCGTTCAGCACCGTCACCAAGTTCAGCGACCAGTGCTCCGGCTTCCACTCACTCAGGCACCGCCAGTGAAACTGCAGAGTCCCGAGCGCGCGAGCAGCCGGGTCCACATCGGTCCATCCCTCCCCGAACGGCTGGTATTCCGGGTTATGCACCCCGGCCTCGGCCAGGGCGGCGAGCGCCGTCAGGTCGGCATAGTCAGGCAGCCGCAGCTCGAGCTCGCCAGCGGGCAACTGTGCCCGCAGCCGGAGCCCGGTCAGCGGCCAGTACTCCTTCGCCAGTGTCGCCATGATCGATTGTCGACCCTCGGGCTCGCCGCCGGCCATCGAATATCAGCACGCGGGCGCTGCCGGCTGCGCTAACCCTGGCGCCGCGGAATTGTTCATGCCGTCAAGCGCGTTGACAACTCCCCCGCCGGCTCCCCGCGCGCGGGCCGGCGTGGCGCTCGCCTAGTGTAGTTCGGGTGACTGACGCCCTCCCCCCAGCGATGCGCGAGCAGCTTGACGATCCATTCAGGGAGCTGACCGGCTCGCTGGCCGGGACGCGCCGCCTGTCGTTCGAGGTGACCGACTCTGAGCGGATCTCGCCCGCGATGCAGCGGGTCGCCCTGACCGCACCCGAGCTCGACGGGTTCAGCTACCTGCCTGGCCAGGACGTGATGCTGCTCGTGGCCGCGGCCGAGAACAAGCCGGTCCGGCGCCGCTACACCATCCGCTCGCTGGACCGGGCCAGCCTGACGCTGACGCTGAACATCGTCCGGCACTCAAGCGGGCCGGGCGAGAGCTGGGTCTCGCAGGCCAGTCCCGGCGACCGGGTCGAGGGAATCGGCCCGCGGGGGAAGATCACGACCCGGCCCGAGGCGGACTGGCACCTGCTGATGGGCGACGAGTCCGCGATGCCCGCGATCCTCGCGATGACCGAGTCGCTGCCCGGAGATGCCGAGGCGACGCTGGTCATCGAGGTGCCGAGCGCCGACGACGAGCAGGAGCTGCTCGCCCCGGCCAGGACCCGGCTGAGCTGGCTGCACCGGCTCGGGCGGCCCGCCGGCGACCCGGCCGGACTGGCAGCTGAGGCGGCGGAGATCGAGATTCCGGCTGGCAACGGGCACGCCTACCTGTTCGGCGAGGCGTCCGTCGTGCTGCGCATGCGGGAGGCGCTGGAGGGCCAGGGACTGCTCCCCGGGCAGATGTCCCCCAAGGCCTACTGGGGCCTCGGCCGCGCGAACGCAGGTCACGGCGAGCCCGCCAGGGACGGGTGAGCCGCCCGGGAACACCCCCGAATACCGATTGCGATCCGATTAACGCCGTTTCGGTGATCAGCCTTTCCCGCTTCATTTAGCCTGGCCATGTTTCATACTTGTCTGTACGACTCAGG
>JASHXW010000140.1 GCA_030043395.1 Streptosporangiaceae bacterium | reverse complement strand
AGGGACCGTTGGCGGCGTCTCCGCAGGTTTCCGGCGAGCCCCTCCGCCGTCTCATCCATGATAGGCGGGCGCCTAGCTGCCAGCAGGATTCACCGGCGGGTCGTCGGCAAGGAGCCTGGAGCAGATCGCGAAGAACCTCAGGTCGGCGGAGATCGTGGCCTGGCAGTTGAACAAGCCGATGTCGCCTCGCGACAGTGAATCCCAGCACAAGGCATCTGCCAGCGCCAGCGCACCCCGCACTGCCGCGGTGAGTCCCTCGGCTGGGCATGACTCCACCCGATGCCGTAGCTGTGCTACCCGGGCAGCGCCCGACGACGACGTGACGGCCTGGAGCCGCTCGAGCTGTACCGACAGCTCACCGGCAAGGTACTCATACGTCATGGCTATGGCCCCCTCGCTGCGCCCGGCGTCGACAGGACCCATTGGCCATCATCTGGCAAGCGGCGCGGCAATGGCGCTCGCGCCTTCCGGCGGGATCCACCGCCGAGCGGCGTAAGCCACTGACAAAAGACTAAGCCGCCGGCTGCGCGGTGGGTAGACGGCAAGCCGTCTCGCCCAGCTGCCGGCCGTCGGTTTGACGCCCTGCGAGAGGTCCAGCCGGACGTAGACGGCGAATATGTACATTGCACCAACCCCAGCGCTACGCTGAACGTGGCGATGGAGCTCGCCTACAAGCGCCGCCCCGGCTGATGGCTCCTTGTGGAAGGAGCATCCCGTGGGTGGGCGCACCCATGTTGCCGTGCGCGCCTTGCGTGCACTCTCCCGGGCCCGCGGAACTGCGGCTCGTCAAGCGGTTAGCTCACGGCGCAAACACGCGTCCGCCATTACCGGCCCGCACCGGTCATCTCAGGGTATTCGAGGTCCGCCCGAAGATCTCCGCATGTCGCACCGCCTTTCAGAACCCCTGATTTCGGAAGGAGCCATGCATGTCACAAGCCACTTCTCCGCTCGGTGAGGCCAGTCCGGCAACGGCTGGCCAGAGCGGGGCAGGTACATCGGGTGCCGGCGGATCGGGAATGGCCGATCCCGGCGCCTGGGCGGTCACGGCCTTCGCCACCACGTCCTTCATGCTGGGCATGTACAACGCCCACCTGCTTAACCTTGGCGGCGTGACGATCGTGATTCCGGTCGCGCTCTTCTTCGGCGGACTAATCCAGATCATCGTGGGCATTCTCGAGGTCCTGCGAGGCAATCTCTTCGGTGCCGTTGTCTTCGGCACGTACGGGCCGTTCTGGGTTATCTACGGCGTGCTGCTGACGCTGTACGCCTCCGCCATACCCCCGACCGCAATCAATAGCGCGGTCGCGCTGTTCGAGGCCATGTTCGCCGTGATCACGTTCTACTTCGTCATCGCCTCGCTTCGAACGGACATGGTCCTCGTGGCGATCTTCGCGCTGATCTTCATCGGCCTAGTGCTGCTGGCGATCGGCTCAGGCGCTGCGAACGTGCACCTGACCGAGGCAGGTGGCTGGGTCACGCTCGCGTTTGCCGTGCTGGCCTGGTATCACGCGGCAGGCGACGTCATCGCCTACACCTTCGGGCGCCGCGTGCTGCCAGTCGGCCCGCTGCGCGGCTAGGGCGCCGGGTCCGCGCGGAGCGCCGCCAGTGGGCGCGCCGCGCGGACCCGTCCGCTTGGCAGCCCTACGCCTGCGCCCGCCAGCGTCGCATGAACGGGGACCGGCCTCCGGCTGGCCGACGTGCGATGCCATGAGCCTCAAGCAACTTGCGCATGGTCTGGGCTGGCTGCCCGGTGAGCAACTCGATATGCCGCACGCCCAGCCCGCAGCCGACGTATAGCTCCTCGGCCAGGTCCGCGTGCACCGGAACCGGGGTTGGGAAACGTTGCCAGATCGGCCCGCCAGCTGGCCGTTGGGCGATGCCGTGCCGGGCCAGGGTCTGGCGCACTTGGGGGTCGGCGTATAGCGCCTCTATGAGTTCGATGTCCGCAGGCCCACGGACAGGGTCCGCGCCCCCCATGCGAACTGGCAAGCCTTCGTCATGCGCTGCGCGCAAGACAAGCTGCCCGGAGACCCCGAGAAGCCTGCCAGTTTCCGCTGCCGTGAGCCCGCCCTGGAGATACAACTCGGCGACCTTGCCGGCGGGCAGATCGACTCGATCCTCCCGGTTAAGCCTCCCGCGCGTTCGCATGGGCACTCCGCGAGCTCGCAGCCGGTCACGGACAGTCCGCTGCGGAATGCCGGTAACAGCCGACACCTGTCCGGACGTAAGGCGGGAGTTAACGTACAGGCTCACCATCAGGTCTGTCAGGGCAGCCTGGTGGTCGTCGGATTGCCTGGGCCGCCCCGCGCCTCGCGGCTTGAGCGATACACCGGCGCGGGCAAGAAGTCGACCCACCCGCTGCCGGTCGATGCCGGCGATCTCCGCGATCCGGTAGGTGGAGAGCCCTCTGCAGACATACAGATGACTGAGTGCGGCCGCCAGTTCGGCCTTCGGCAAGCCTGCCATCGGCGCCTCAAGCGAGGCGGACAGGCCAGCATGCGGGCAGCAACCCGCAGCATGCTCCGGGCGCACGACGCCAACCTCCTGCCATACAGCAGGGACCGTTGGCGGCGCTTCCGCACTCTACGGCGAGCCCCTCCGCCGATGCTTCTAGCGTAAGCGACCGGCTGCCAGGTGACCATAGCTGCCGATCCGCAGATCACGGTCGCACTCCCGGTAGTCGAGGGCGGCCGCGGTCGGCACCGATGGCCAGATCGCCGGGCTCACTGAGTACCGTGGCGTCGGAGAGGGCAGGAGCGGGGCCAGGCGCCGCTTGAGCGATGGCTTAATGCCGCTTACGTCCGATATTCGGCGAGGGAGGCCCTGCGTGAGCGTGTCCGGCGATGCTGCCGCGGTGCTGCGCGACCGGGCAGCCGCAGTGCTGCGCAGCAACGACGCGGGCGGCTGGACAAGGGCATCGCCGGTCTTGTACCCGCATCAGTGGAGCTGGGACAGCGCCTTCATCGCGATCGGGTGGGCGCACCTGGATGTGGGGCGAGCCCTGACCGAGCTCGAGCAGCTGTTCGCGGCCCAGTGGTCGACAGGCATGGTGCCGCACGTGGTGTTCCGGGCGGGCCCGGATCATCCATATTTCCCCGGACCGGAGTGGTGGAACACCGCCGTCTCGCCTGCGGCGCCCGCTCTTAAGACGACGGGGATCTGCCAGCCGCCAGTGCACGCGCTGGCGCTACAGCGGATTTGGCAGCTGACGCCGCCGGAGCGGCAGCCGGAGGTCCGCACGCGTATCCGTGCGCTGTATCCGCGGATGGTCAGCTGGCACCGCTATCTCGCGACCTGTCGCGACCCCGAGGAATCCGGCCTGGTAACCACCTATCACCCTTGGGAGGGTACGGATAACTCCCCGCGCTGGGACCGCTCGCTTGAGCGCATCACGGTAGCCGATCCCGGCCCGTACTCCCGCCTGGATACCAGCGAGGTCCCCGACCCGTCGCAGCGGCCTTCGAACTGGGATTATGACCGGTTCCTGTGGCTGGTCCAGCAGTTGCGGAAGTGCCGGTACGACGACGCGCAGATTTACCGCGAGTACCCGTTCCTGATCAAGGACATGTTCTTCACCGCCGTCCTCGTCGCGGCGAATGCCGCGCTGCTTGGCCTGGCCGACACGGCCGGGGCCAGCGACAACGACCGCCAGCAGCTAAGCCAATGGCTCGACCGTGGCCGTGCCGGGCTGGCCAGCCGCTACGACGCCCAGAGCGGCCTGTGCGCCGACTACGACGTCCGCGCCGGGGAGGACATCCGGCTGCGTACGTTCGCCGGCTTCGCGCCGCTGTTCGCCCGGACCGCGGACACCAGCCAGCGCGCTGATCAGCTGCGGCTCCTGGACTCCGAAGACTTCTGCGGCCACCCGCGGCTGCGCTGGCCCCTGCTGCCGAGCACATCGCCCGCCGAGCCGGCGTTCGAGCGCGACAACTACTGGCGCGGCCCGGTCTGGCCCATAATCAACTGGCTATTGTGGCAAGCGCTCATCCAGCTCGGCTGCTCCGCCCGCGCCAGCCAGATCCGCAGCGACTCGCTCGGCCAGATCGCCGCCGACGGGGATTTCAGCGAATACTTCGACCCGTTCACCGGCAAGCAACTCGGTTCTCAGCAGCAATCCTGGACAGCTGCCGTCACGCTGGACTGGTCAGCCTCCGGAGATGGCAGCGAAGCCATCTAGCCGCGTCGGCAGAACTTCCCGGGTCGGCAGGACCATCAACTGGGCTTGTGAGCTACTGGCGGCGGTTGAAACGCCTGTTGCGGAGCCAGGAGAAGAGCAAGACCCTGGCCACCAACATGATCCCGCCGATCCCGAGTACCCAGAAGATGGCCGCATGCATGCCAACGAGCGAGCCGACAAGCAAGAAGCGCAAGGCGAAGAGGGCAATCAGGACCCCTATCC
>JASHXW010000016.1 GCA_030043395.1 Streptosporangiaceae bacterium | reverse complement strand
TCCTGGCGAACACCAGGTAGATAGTCACGACAGAGCCACCGGACAGCGGGCGGGTCAGGTCTTGCAGGATCACCGAGGGCCTGGGCCCGGTGAGCAGCACGCTGCGACTGGTGTGCACAGTCACCCCGCCGCCCGGCAGCAGGACCGAGCTGGCGACGCCTGGCGCCTTGATCGCGAGCAGGCGGTCTGCCGTATTGCCGGTGTTCGTCAGCCCGAGGAACAGGCCCGCATTCTGGCCGGCCCGCAGGACTGACCCAATCGGGGCGCCGAGCACGAAGACGTTACTGATGGTCAGGTCCCCCACAGTGACGCCCGTGCCGGAGGTCGGCTGGTGCCAGTGCAGGCTGGGCGCGTTCGAGCCAGCCTCGCATCCGGCGATGAGCGGAACCAATGCGGCCGCGACCGTGATCAGAACGCGGCGCGACACGGTGCGCGCGCGGCTGCTCCGGATCACCCAAGCCTCCTCGTCGTCCGGATCACCAAGCATTCGGGTCCTGATCACCTGCGAGTGCGCGCCCGGCCGGCGCTAGCCAATCGTGCCCTAACGCGGCGGGCCGGTGAAACGGACCTGGCACAGCGTAGCCCCGGTAATGGCACCGCCCGCAACCGGGCCGGGCGATATGGCCGGCAGGTACCGGCTGCGCCTACTTGGCGGGCTTCAGGGACTTCAGAGCCGCCTCCAGCCTGAAGCCCGGTTGCAGGCTGTGCGTCTCCTTCACCGAGCCGTGCGAGTCGATCAGGAGGAGAGTGAGGCCGACAGGCTTGTAAGTCGCGTAGAGAACGTTCTTGACGTCGATTGCGAGGACCGTGGTCGCTTTCGTATCCGTCGGCGCGAGGCTGATCAACTCGCTCAGGCTGCCGCGCTTGCCGACCAGGTAAACGGGGATGCCCGCTGCCGCGGCTTGGGACAGGAGCTGGCCGACCACGCTCCCGCATCGGCAGTTGGCCGGGACTATAGCGAGCGCGGTGCTGGTGAGCGTGCTCAGCGTGAGCGGCTTGCCGGAGACGCTGATCGTCTGGCTAGGCAGCGGTCCAGCCGCGGACTCGCTCGGCGTTGCGCCCGCTTGAGCGCTGATCGTCGGGGCTGCCGTGGCTGGGCGGGCCGACCTGTTGGCAGAGGAACCGGGGCTAGCGGCTCGCCGGCCGGCCCCGGACGGATTCTGGCCTGCGGTTCCCGAGAAGTACGGGTTCGCGCTGAACATCGTCAGCGCCATGCTGGCGAGCATGGCAAGGACCAGGCATCCTGCGATCAGCGGGACGACCATGCCGGTACGGTGCAGCGGCGTCCGCCATCGGCGGCTGCGCTCCTGTCGGCGGACCGCGCGCAGCTCGCGGTAGTAGACCTGCACGTCACGGTCAAGCTCGCGGGCATCGTCCGGAATCTGGATGTCCACTCGCGGCAGGCCGTAGTCGTCCTGTCCGGGTTCGCCGCCCTGATTCACGAGTCTGTCTCCGGCATTCGCATCCAAGCTCCTCCTTTCAGTATGAGCCTGACCGCCAAGGGACGTAAGGCCGATGGGCCCGGTGCTAGTCAGCGGGCGCTCCGGTGGCTGCGCCTGGAGGTGTCAGGCGGTAGGCTTGGTGTTGCCCGTAGTGGCGATCCCGGCAGCCGGAGCGCCGCCGTTAAGGTCCATCGATCCCGGGTCGGCCGGGGCAGGGCCGTGGCTTTGTCGGTTCCGGCCGTCATTCACACTATGCAAAAGCGGCTTTGACCTGCATCTTTGTCAACAAGCATGGCTATTGCGCGGTGCCCGCCGTGGTAAGCTAGCTACGGCGGAAGGGGTACTTGCCACATGACTTTCAAGGTCGGCGACACCGTCGTCTATCCCCACCATGGGGCTGCTCGGATCGAGGAGATCGAGATCCGTTCGATCAAGGGCGAGGATAAGACGTACCTCGTGCTGAAGGTCGACAAGGGTGACCTGACGGTGCGGGTTCCAGCAGACAACGCGGAACTGGTCGGTGTACGGGACGTTGTCGGGCAGGAAGGTCTCGAGCGGGTATTCGAGGTCCTGCGGGCGCCGTATACCGAGGAGCCGACCAACTGGTCGCGCCGGTACAAGGCGAACCTGGAGAAGCTCGCATCTGGTGACGTGAACAAGGTGGCCGAGGTCGTCAGGGATCTCTGGCGCCGCGACCGTGAGCGCGGGCTGTCCGCGGGCGAGAAGCGCATGCTGGCGAAGGCCAGGCAGATCCTGGTAAGCGAGCTCGCGCTGGCCGAGAAGACCAACGAGGACAAGGCCGAGACTCTGCTCGACGAGATCCTCGCCACCTGAGCCTGACCGCTCGCGGATGGACATTTGGCTGCCGCGAGTGGGCATCGGCGTCGACGTTCACCCGTTCGCGTCTGGCAGGGAGCTTTCCCTGGCCGGATTGCGCTGGCCCGGTGAGCAAGGGCTGGTCGGCCATTCCGATGGCGATGTGGCCGCGCACGCGATGTGCGATGCGCTGCTTTCCGCGGCGCAACTTGGTGACCTTGGCAGCCAGTTCGGCACCAGCCGGCCCGAGTGGGCTGGCGCAGCCGGCACGGCCCTGCTCGCCAGGACACGCGAACTGCTGGACGAGGCTGGCCTGGTCATCGGCAACGTGGCGGTCCAGATCATCGGGAACCGGCCCCGGGTCGGCACGCGCCGCGACGAGGCCGAGTCGGTGCTGTCGAAGGCGCTCGGCGGCGCGCTTGTCAGCATCTCGGCGACCACGACTGACGGTCTTGGACTGACCGGTCGCGGGGAAGGCGTAGCCGCCATCGCGACGGCGCTCGTGGTCGGAGCGCAGCCTGCGAGCCATGATCCGGGTTAGTTTTGCGCTGAATTAAGCACATTTCCCACCCTGATCAAGAAACCCCGTCCGTGAGATCAGCCTTCGGGCGGGGTTGGTGAGCTGTGTGGTCGGTCAAAGGCGGGCGGTTCGCCTGGCGCCTCGGCCGGGCTGGAGTCGTCCCATGCGGGATCAAGGACGTTCATCCGCGGGTTAGTCGGAGCTGATCCCGGCGAGGACTCAGCGCTCGGCACTTCGTCCTCCCACGGGGAACGGCGCCGTCCTCTCGCCCGGAGCTGCATGTCAGGCTGCGGCACAGCCCGCTTGGGCAGCGAGGCGCCTGGCTGGGCGAGGCTCGGATCGGGCGCGAGGCTCGGATCGGGCGCGAGGCTCGGATCGGGCGCGAGGCTCGGATCGGGCTGGCCAAAGTCGGGGTCGGACCGGGCAGCTGGTGCTGTCGCCTGCCCTGCCACGCCCGGTTCCGGGGCAAGAGCGGGTTCGGAGATGATCTTGACAGTCGACGACGTTGGGAGGCTGCCTCCGACTACGGCTGCACTTCCGCCTATGGTTCCGGTCGGCTGGGGTCGGCCATGCCGTCCGGGCCGCCCCGGCCGCTGGCCGAGTCGCTTGAGCCGCGCATGCCGAAGCAGGGCGAGCAGCAGGACGAAGCCGGCCAGGACCAGGGCGAACGGGATGACCGCCGCGGCGATGCTCGCGGGGTGCCGCGGGATGTCCGTTCCGTTGGCGTGGACCACCCCGGCGGCGGCCAGGCCGGCCAGCAGCACCAGGAAGCACAGCCAGCTGTACACGCGGCTGATCAGGCCAGCTCCGCGCAAGGCGATGACGGCACAGCCGGACAGCGCGAGCGCAGCGTCGAACACGAACGGATAGACCTTGGCGAGCTGCGCCGATACGCCGGCTTCGCCGGCGAGGACGTGCACGCTGGCGTACGACAGGACGCAGGCACCGGCCGTGAGGGCGATCACCAGCACCG
>JASHXW010000015.1 GCA_030043395.1 Streptosporangiaceae bacterium | reverse complement strand
ACCATAGGCGCTGACGCCGACAGCGTGGCGCACCTCAGCGCTGCTGGCTGCTGCGGAGTCGATCCCCGGGCCTGGTGAGGAACGACGATGGCTCTGCGCTGTGGTTATAGCAACAGCGCAGAGCCATCGTTGTTGTCACTCGCTCGGCGACGCGCCGACTTCGCAGGGCCGCGCGGCGACGCGCAGGCTCGCGTCAGTCGTCGGGTACGAGCGTCGGCGTCGACCTGGTCAGCGTCCGGCCCTGGAAGAAGGCCGGCGAGGTGACCCGCAGGTAGGCGAACAGGATGAGGCCGGCCACGGCGGACAGGAAGACGATCACGAAGACGCCGCCGACATTCCAGTGCAGCCCGGGAATCGTGAACGTGGTGTAACTGGTACCGGTGTTCACGTCGTAGTCACTCCACAGGCTCCAGAACCCCAGGAAGTACATGATCAGGCCGCCGAGCAGCGGGATGACGCCGCGCATCCAGAAGTCCCGTGCGTTCGCCAGCAGAGTCCTGCGGTAGTACCAGACGCAGGCAATGCGCTCAACCCGTAGTACAGCGCGATCCACACGCCGCAGGCGCTCACGCAGTCCGGGATGACGTTGCCGTGGGACAGGAAGTTCGTTGCCGCGTACAGCACGAACGAGATGGCGCCCATGACCACGGTGGAAATCGTCGGTGTCAGGTAGCGCGGGTGCATCTTCGCGAACGACTCCGGCAGCGCCTTGTACGTCGCCATGGACAACGTTGTCCGGGCCGTCGGCAGGATCGTCGTCTGGGTGGACGCGGCCGCCGAGCTGAGGACCATCAGCAGCAGCAGCCGGTAGCCGATATCGCCGACCACGTTGTGGCCGAATACCGCGTGGCCGAGAACCGAGAGCACGTCGCTTGAGTGGTTCGGGTTCAGCAAGCCGATGCCCTTGGTGCCGATGCCGGCGAAGGACTGCGCGGCGAAGATCACGATGCCGTAGGTGACCAGGAGGACCAGGGTCGAGAGGATCGCCGCCCGGCCTGGGATCTTGCTCGGGTCCTTGGTCTCCTCGTTCACCGAGACCGCGGTGTCCCAGCCCCAGTAGATGAAGACCATGAGGATCAGCCCGACGGAGAACGCGTTGAAGCTGCTGACGTCGAACGGATTCAGCCACGACATGCTCGGATGCAGCGAGGCCGCGGGGTGGTGACCCGAGCCAACGCGCACGAGGGCGACGACCGACAAGATCATCAGCATCGTGATCTCGATGCCAAGCAACGCCTTCTGGAAGTTGGCGGAGACCTCGATGCCGCGGTAGCAGATGTAGGTCATCGCCACGATCCACAGCAGGCCGAGCAGGAGCACCCAGCCGCTGGCCGGGTCGTGGCCGATCCCGTTAGCGCCGAAGAGCAGGAAGATGTACTGCCCGGCCACCTGCGCGAGGCTGGCCATGACCAGGATGTCGGCAGCGACGATGCCCCAGCCGCCCCACCAGCCCACGGTGGGATTGAACGCCCTGGTGGCCCACGTGAAGGTGGTGCCGCAGTCCGGGTCGGCCTTGTTCATCTCGCTGTAGCCGATGGAGCAGAACAGCATCGGCACGAAGGCGAGCACCGCGATCGCCGGCGACTGCAGCGCGACGGCGGCTACGACGAACGCCAGGGTCGCCGCCAGGCTGTAAGCGGGCGCAACTGACGCGGTGGCGATGACCGTGCTGGAGATGAGCCCGAGGGTGCCTGACTTCAGGCCCTTGTCGGTAGATTGCTCGATCGGCTGGATCGATTCAGAGACAGCCATGCCACACCCCTTACTCGCCTATACCCAGTTCAGCCGCTAGCGCGACTCAAGCTAGGCGGAGATCTTGCCAGCCCGGCGAATCTGATGGCTGAGCCAGACCTCGGCGTCAGCGTCCTACGGTTTTAGCATGTGTCACCCCCGTTAAGCAACGATTTCCATAGCAAACCAGCATGAATAACAACCGGTCTCGTCGGCGCTTTGCTGAGGCCGAGGTCTAGGATCGCAGCATGCGGATACTGCTAGTCGGTGCAGGCGGAGTAGGCACGGCATTCGCGAGGATCGCGGCCCGGCGGCCGTTCGCCGAGCTGGTCATCGCGGACTACGACCTCGCCAGGGCCCAGCACGCTGCGGCGGCCAAGGATTCCTACTTGGCGGTGCAGCTCGATGCCAGGGACGAGGCGGCCACAGCGGCGCTGCTCGCCGAGCACAACTGCGATGTACTCATGAACGCCACGGACCCGCGGTTCGTGATGCCACTGTTCCGCGCCGCCCTGCACTCCGGCGCGAACTACCTCGACATGGCCATGTCGCTGTCCCACCCGCACGCCGAGGAGCCGCACAGCAAGACCGGCGTGAAGCTGGGCGACGATCAGTTCGCGATGGAGCAGCAGTGGACTGATGCCGGCAAGCTCGCCCTCGTCGGCATCGGCGTCGAGCCAGGACTGTCGGACGTCTTCGCAAGGCACGCCGCGGACACGCTGTTCAGCTCCATCGACGAGGTCGGCGTCAGGGACGGCGCGAACCTCGAGGTCCGGGGCTATGACTTCGCGCCGACGTTCTCCATCTGGACCACCATCGAGGAGTGCCTGAACCCTCCGGTGATCTGGGAGGCTAGCCGGGGCTGGTTCACGACTGCTCCGTTCAGCGAGCCGGAGACCTTCGACTTCCCGGCCGGCATCGGCCCGGTGGAGTGCGTGAACGTCGAGCACGAGGAAGTGCTGCTCATCCCGCGCTGGGTACAGGCGAAGAGGGTGACGTTCAAGTACGGCCTGGGAGCGGAGTTCATCGGCGACCTGAAGACGCTGCACAAGCTCGGGCTCGACGGGACCGCACCGGTCAGGGTCGGCGTCGCCGAGGTCTCACCGCGCGACGTGGTCGCCGCGTGCCTGCCGGACCCGGCCACGCTGGGCGACAGAATGACCGGCCTGACCTGCGCGGGGACGTGGGTCACCGGGACTGGCAAGGACGGCGCGGCGCGCGAGGTCTACCTGTACCACGTAGTGGACAACGCCTGGTCGATGGCCGAGTACGGATCGCAGGCCGTCGTGTGGCAGACCGCGGTCAACCCGGTCGTCGCGCTCGAGCTGATCGACTCTGGCGCCTGGTCAGGTACCGGGATCCTCGGGCCCGAGGCACTGCCGGCGCAGCCGTTCCTTGACCTGCTCAACGACTACGGCTCGCCGTGGGCTTACGAGGAACGCACTCCGGCGCGCGCCGCCGACAACTGACAGGGCACGAAAACATAAAGTCCCTTAACGAAGAACGGAGCCTGTCGTGGCTAATGACCTGCAGAACTTCATCGGCGGCCAGTGGACTGACCTGTCCTACGACAGGCGGGCCGACGTGATCGACCCGAGCACCGGCGAGGTATTCGCGACAGCCCCGATCTCAAGCGAGGACGAGGTCGACGCCGCGTGCCGGTCCGCGGCGGATGCCTTCCCTGGCTGGCGGGACTCGACGCCCGCCGAGCGCAGCCTCGCGCTGCTGCGCATCGCTGACGCGATCGAGGAGCGGGCCGACGAGTTCGTCAAGGCCGAGTCGCAGAACACGGGCAAGCCGATCGGGCTGACCGCCTCGGAGGAGATCCCGCCGATGGTCGACCAGATCCGCTTCTTCGCCGGCGCGGCCAGGATGCTGGAGGGCAGGTCGGCCGGGGAGTACATGTCCGGGTTCACCTCGTTCATCCGGCGCGAGCCGATCGGCGTGTGCGCGGCGGTCACGCCGTGGAACTACCCGATGATGATGGCGGTCTGGAAGTGGGCGCCCGCGCTCGCCGCCGGGAACACGATGGTGCTCAAGCCATCGGACACCACGCCTTATACCTCGCTGCTGATGGCCGAGCTGATCGGCCAGCACGTGCCGCCGGGCGTGTTCAACGTGATCTGCGGCGACCGGGACACCGGGCGTGCCCTGGTGGCGAACAAGATTCCCCGGATGGTGTCGATCACCGGCTCGGTGCGGGCCGGCGTCCAGGTCGCCGAGGCCGCCGCGGCTGACCTGAAGAAGGTGCACCTCGAACTCGGCGGCAAGGCGCCGGTGATCGTGTTCGACGACGCGGACCCGGAGAAGGCGGCCGAGGCGATCGCGATCGCTGGCTACTTCAACGCCGGCCAGGACTGCACCGCCGCCACGCGGGTGCTGGCCGGCCCGCGCATCCACGACGAGTTCGCCGCGGCGCTGACCGAGCAGGCCAAGGCCCAGGTGACCGCCGGCCCGGATAACGAGGAGGCCAGCTACGGGCCGCTGAACAACGCGAACCAGCTGGAGCGCGTCACCGGCTTCATCTCCCGGCTGCCCGATCACGCGAAGGTCCTGACCGGCGGCAACCGGGTCGGTGACAAGGGGTACTTCTACGCGGCCAGCGTGGTCGACGGGCTGCGCCAGGACGACGAGATCATCCAGAACGAGGTCTTCGGGCCGGTCATCACCGTCCAGGAGTTCAGCGACGAGGAGGAAGCGCTGCGCTGGGCGAACGGCGTCGAGTACGGGCTCGCCTCCTCGGTCTGGACCAGGGACCACGGCAGGGCGATGCGGATGGCGAAGGGCCTGGACTTCGGCTGCGTGTGGATCAACACCCACATCCCGCTGGTCGCCGAGATGCCGCACGGCGGGTTCAAGCACTCCGGCTACGGCAAGGACCTGTCGATGTACGGGTTCGAGGACTACACCAGGCTCAAGCACGTGATGTCCGCGCTGGACTAACGCCTGCCGCCATCCCGGCCCGTGATCCCAGCCGGTCACACACCTGACGCCAGCCGGCCGACGGCGGTCCTCAGGCCGTACGATCGAGGCGTGCTGGATGACTCTGACGTAGACCGGATCCTGGTTGTCGTGGCGCATCCCGACGACGTCGACTTCGGCGCCGCAGGGACGGTCGCGACGTGGACAGACGCTGGCCATGAGGTCACCTACTGCATCGTCACCAATGGCGACGCTGGCGGTAGCGACCCGTCAGTCAGCCGGTCGGACATGGCGGTGCTGCGCCAGGCCGAGCAGCGGGCCGCGGCCAAGTGCGTGGGCGTGGAGGATGTGCGCTACCTCGGCTATCCCGACGGCCAGGTCGAGCCGACGCTTGCCCTGCGCAGGGACATAGCCAGGGTGATCCGGCAGGTCAGGCCGGATCGTGTCGTCTGCCCCTCGCCAGAGCGGAACTACACGCGGCTGCCCGTCAGCCATCCCGACCACCGGGCCGTCGGCTCGGCAGCGCTCGACGCCGTGTACCCGGACGCGCGCAACCCGTTCGCGTTCCCCGAGCTCGCGCAGGAGGGCCTGGAGGCCTGGACCGTGGGTGAGGTGTGGATCTCCGGCAGCCCGCAGCCGAACCGCTTCGTCGACATCACCGACACGTTCAGCCGGAAGATAGCGGCCCTGCGCGCGCACGAGAGCCAGACCGGGCACATGGACAACCTCGAGGAGTTCATGCGCACCCGGCTGAACCAGTCCGCCGTCGCGGCCGGCCTGGGCGACGACCGCCTGGCCGAGTCCTTCCAGGTGCTCAGCACTCCCTGACCCAGCACTCCCAGACCCAGCACTCCCAGACCCAGCACTCCCAGACCCAGCGCGTCCTGCCTGCGCCCGGCCCTGGCGCCGCGGACGCTCGCCCCGCCGCAGGCGATTGCAGACGGGGGGCTGGTGCGTCGCGCCGGGCGGTTCTAAGTTGGCATCACGCGCACCACCCGCCAGCGGAGGAGCAAGCGCATGACGCAGATCAACGTGACAGTCGACGGGGTCAGCTACGTCGACCAGGTAGAACCTCGCCTTTTGCTCGTCCATTACCTCAGGGACGTGCTTGGCAAGACTGGTACTCCGATCGGATGCGACACGTCAAACTGTGGCGCATGCACCGTCCTGATGGACGGCGTCTCGGTCAAGAGCTGCTCGGTGCTCGCCGTGCAGGCGGATGGAGCCGAGATCACCACGATCGAGGGCCTGGCCAACGGCGAGTGGCACCCGATGCAGAAGGCCTTCAACGAAGAACACGCCCTGCAGTGCGGTTACTGCACGCCAGGCATGATCCTGGCGTCCGTGGACTTGCTCAGGGACACCCCGAACCCGACCGACGAGCAGATCAGGGACGGCCTTGAGGGCAACTTGTGCCGCTGCACCGGCTACGAGCACATCGTCCGCGCCGTCCGGCGCGCCGCAGAGGCAGGAGCGGGCCAATGACCGCGACAGCGGAATCGCCAGCCGGCGAGCTTGGCAAGGCAAGGCGGCGCAAGGAAGATGCCAGGCTGGTGACCGGCCAGACGTCCTGGACTGACAACATCACGCTGCCAGGGATGCTGCACATGGCGTTCGTGCGCAGCCCGTTCGCGCACGCGAAGATCACCTCCGTCGACGTCAGCGAAGCACGCAAGATGCCTGGGGTGGTGGCGGCGTTCTCCGGCGCCGACTTCGCCGACGAGCAAGGCAGCCTGCCATGCGCGTGGCCGGTCACGCCGGACATCGTGATTCCGGCGCACCCGCCGATGGCGACCGACGAGGTCAGGTACGTCGGCGAGGCAGTCGCCGTCGTGGTAGCCCGCGACCGGTACACCGCCGCAGACGCCATCTCCGCCGTCGACGTGAACTACGAGCCGCTGGAGCCCGTGCTGGACATGCGGACAGCGCTGGACGAGAGCTCGCCGAAGGTGCACGAGGCAGGCAACAAGAGCTACGAGTGGCGGTTCGGCAACGGCGACATCGACGCCGCCTTCGCGGGCGCGCCGATCGTGATCGAGCGCAACTACCGCCAGCAGCGGCTCATCCCGTGCCCGATGGAGCCGCGAGCGGTGGTCAGCGCCTGGGTCGGCGACGAGGTGACCCTGTGGTCGGCCACCCAGATCCCGCACGTGGTGCGGTTCGCGATCGCCGCGTTCTTCGGCATCCCTGAGCAGTCGATCAGGGTGATCGCGCCGGATGTCGGCGGCGGCTTCGGCTCGAAGCTGCAGGTGACGGCCGAGGAGGTACTCGCCGTCCTGATCTCACGCCGGATCGGCAAGCCGGTCAAGTGGACCGAGTCGCGGTCCGAGGGCAACATGACCGGGCACCACGGACGCGACCAGTGGCAGCGGATCAAGATCGCGGCCGACAGCGACGGCCGGCTGCGCGGCCTGAGCGTCGACCTGCTGGCCAACATGGGCGCCTACCTGATGCTGGTCACCCCGGGCGTGCCACTGCTCGGCGCCTTCATGTACCCCGGGATCTACAAGATGGACGCCTACTCGATCGTCTGCACCGGGATCTTCACCACCATGATGCCGACCGACGCTTACCGGGGCGCCGGGCGGCCCGAGGCGACGTACGCGATCGAGCGGATCATGGACGAGCTGGCGCTCGAAGTCGGCGTCGACCCGCTGGAGATCCGCGAGCGGAACTGGATCAAGCACGAGGAGTTCCCGTACACCACAGTCACCGGGGCGCTCACCTACGACTCAGGCAACTACGAAGCGGCAACAGCCCGCGCGACGGAGCTGTTCGGCTACGACCAGCTAAGGGCCGAGCAGGCAGAACGTAATTCTCGCGGCGACTCGATCAGGCTAGGCATCGGCGTCTCCACGTACACCGAGATGTGCGGCCTTGCCCCGTCCCGTGTCCTCGGCTCGCTGGCCTATGGGGCAGGCGGCTGGGAGTACGCGTCGATCAGGATGCTGCCAACCGGCAAGGTCGAGGTGGTCACCGGCTCGAGCGCGCACGGCCAGGGCCACGAGACGGCCTGGTCGCAGATCGTGGCCGATCAGCTCGGCGTGCCCTTCGAGGACATCAGGGTGCTGCACGGCGACACCCAGGTCGCGCCGAAGGGGATGGATACCTACGGATCGCGGTCGCTGGCGGTCGGCGGCATGGCGCTGGTCCAGGCCTGCGACAAGGTGATCTCCAAGGCGAAGGTCATCGCGTCGGGCATGCTCGAGGCGCCGCCAGATTCGGTGGAGTTCGACCACGGCGTGTTCCGCGCCGCGGGCGGCAGCAAGGAGGTCACGATCGGCGAGGTGGCGCTGGCCACCTTCGTCGCGCATGACTTGCCCGAGGGCGTCGAGCCGTCGCTGGACTCCGACGCCACCTACGACCCGGACAACTTCTCCTACCCGCACGGCACGCACCTGTGCGCTGCCGAGGTGGACACCGAGACCGGGATGGTGAAGATCCGGTCCTACGTGGCCGTCGACGACATCGGCAAGGTCGTCAACCCGCTGATCGTGGACGGCCAGGTGCACGGCGGCGTCACGCAGGGCATCGCCCAAGCACTGTACGAGGAGGCGGTGTACGACGATGCCGGCAACCTGCTGACCACGACGCTGGCCGACTACCTGCTCCCCTCGGCCGCCGACGTGCCGTCCTACGTGACGGACCGGACCGAGAGCCCGGCAGCGAACCGGCTGGGGGTCAAGGGCGTCGGCGAAGCCGGCACGATCGCATCGACCCCCGCGGTCGTCAGCGCCGTCGTCGACGCGCTGCGGCCGCTGGGAGTCAGGGACATCACGATGCCGTGCACTCCCGAGCGCGTCTGGCGCGCGATCGAGGCCGCGCGTGGTGCCGCCGGAACTGGCAATGGAGGTGCCGCATGATCCCGGCCAAGTTCGAGTACGTTAAGCCCGGCTCGATCGGCGAGGCGGTGGCCGCGCTCGCCGAGGGCGGCGAGGACGCCAAGGTGATCGCCGGCGGGCAGAGCCTGATGCCGCTGCTCCGGCTGCGGCTGGCCTACCCGGAGCTGCTGGTGGACATCGGCGGCGTCGAGGATCTGAACGGGGTCGCCGACGCCGGCGACTCGCTGCTGATCGGCGCGCGAACAACGCACTACCAGCTCGTGCACGACCCGCTGGTGGCCGAGCACTGCGGCCTGATCGCCGAGGCGGCGGCCACGGTCGCCGATCCGGCGGTCAGGCACCGGGGCACCATCGGCGGATCGCTGGCGCACGGCGACCCGGCCGGTGATCTCCCCGCGGTAGCGCTCGCGCTGGACGCCACGATGATCGCCCGGGGCCCGGGCGGGGACCGCGAGATCCCCGCGTCGGCCTTCTTCGTGGACTACCTGACCA
>JASHXW010000139.1 GCA_030043395.1 Streptosporangiaceae bacterium | reverse complement strand
GCCCGCGCCGTGCTCGAGGACAGCGGCAGTGAGCTCGTCGACCCACTGCTGGACGGACCCGCCGATCCAGCGCCCGTCCTCGCCGCGGGTGGCAGCAAGCGGCTCGGCCGTGATCTGGCCGCCGAAATTGAAGACGTCGATGATGTCCGCCGGGTCCCGGCCCGCCGCGCGCGCGGCCTCGTCGATAACGGGCCGCTTCTCGCGGTACATCGGGGCCAGCCAGTCCGAGCCGCCTGGCGGCACCCACCCGTCAGCCAGCCGTCCGGTGACCGCTAGCGAGTGCGGTCCCACCGAGCCCGTCCAGATCGGCGGCGCCGCGACATTCGCCGGGTCCAGGCCCGACACCTGGTAGAACTCCCCGTCAAAGGTCACGGGCTCGCCGCCTCCGGACAGTTCCCGGACCAGCGTGATCGCCTCTGCCATGGCGCGTACCGCGGCCCCGGGGCCCAGCCGGGGTACCCCCAGGTTCGCGATCATGTCCCAGATTGCCCCCGCGCCGATGCCGAGCACGACCCTGCCGCCGGAAAGAGCGGACAGCGACGTTACCGTGCGGGCTAGGACCGGCGCCGGCCGGCTGGGCAGGTTCGTGACCGTGACGGCTCCAGTGATGTGGCCGGTCTGGCCAAGCAGGAAGCCGAGCAGTGCGTACGCATCGAGCTTCGCGCCGAAATACGGATGGTCGGCGACGGTGAACAGATCCAGGTTGTCGCGGTCTGCCTGCGTGACCAGTTGGACGGCCTCACCGGCGCTACTGACATCCGCGCCATTCCATGCGCCTAGCCCGACGCCGAACATGACAGTGCGATCTGGCACGGTGAACTTCCTTCCATTGGCCCGGTTCCCAATGCTAGGCCGCGCGGTCGGGTCTGGGCATTGACAGTTTGTTAGGTCAAATGGAATCGTCGTGCCGATGACCGGGAGTGGCCTGCCCTACGACGTGCTCACGATCGGCCGCGTTGGCGTGGACGTGTACCCGCTCCAGGCCGGGGTCTCGCTTGAGGACGTCACCACGTTCGGCAAGTTCCTTGGCGGCAGCGCGACGAACGTGGCCATCGCGGCGGCCAGGCACGGGCGGCGGTCGGCGGTCATCACGCGAACCGGGGACGATCCGTTCGGCCGGTTCGTGCATAAGGCGCTGCGCGAGCTCGGCGTGGACGACTCCTTCGTGACCCCGGTGCCTGGCCTGCCGACCCCGGTCACGTTCTGCGAGATCTTCCCGCCCGACGACTTCCCGCTCTGGTTTTACCGCTACCCCAAGGCGCCCGACCTGGAGATCCGCTCCGACGAGCTGGACCTGGACGCTTGCCGCGACGCCCGGGTCTTCTGGGCGACCGTGACCGGGCTCTCCCAGCAGCCGAGCCGGGACGCCCATCACGCGGCCTGGCAAGCCCGCGGCCGGCAGCCCCTGACGGTGCTGGACCTGGACTACCGGCCGATGTTCTGGCAATCCAGGGAAATGGCTCGCGAGCAGGTCGTGCAAGCGCTGCCGAACGTCACGATCGCGGTCGGCAACCTCGACGAGGTGCTGACCGCAACCGGGGAGAGCGATCCCGAACTCGGCGGGCGGGCGCTGCTTGACGCCGGCGTCGAGCTGGCTGTCATCAAGCAGGGGCCGGCCGGGGTCCTTGGCATGACCAGGGGGCAGGCTGTCGTCGTGCCGCCAGCTCAGATCACGGTGCTGAACGGGATCGGAGCGGGGGACGGGTTCGGCGGCGCGCTGTGTCACGGGCTACTGGCCGGGTGGCCGCTTGAGCAGATGCTCCGGTTCGCCAATGCCGCGGGCGCGATTGTCGCCTCGCGGCTTGAGTGCTCGACGGCGATGCCCACGACAGCCGAGGTACAGGACCTGCTAGCCAGCGAGGAGGCCAGCCGATGACCACCGACCTGCACCGGCCGCACGGGTCGCTGCGCAACGGGCGCTGGCTTGTCGACTTGGACCAGGACAGGGCCGGCTGGGCCTGGTCGTCGCTGCGCGTGCTTGAGCTGGGCCCTGAGCAGTCCGAGCGGCTCGAGACAGGGCCGCAGGAGATGCTCGTCCTGCCGCTGTCGGGCTCGTGCTCGGTCACGTGCGGCACCGGGCTGACTGACACTGAACTTGCGCACCTGGAGGGGCGCGCCAGCGTGTTCGACGGCCCGAGCGACTTCGCTTACCTGCCGAGGAACTGCGTCGCGGAGATCTCCAGCGGCCACGGTGGCCGGTTCGCGCTACCTGGCGCGATCGCCAGCCGCGATCTGCCATTTCGCTACCAGCCGGCAGTCGCCGTCAGCATCGAACTGCGCGGCGCGGGCTCCTGTTCACGGCAGGTTAACAACTTCTGCACGCAGACTGCCTTCGACGCGGACCGCCTGCTCGCCTGCGAAGTGATAACCCCGGCAGGCAACTGGTCGTCCTACCCGCCGCACAAGCACGACGAGGAGCGGCCAGGAGAGTCCGAGCTCGAGGAGATCTACTACTTCGAGATCGCCGACCCGCCGCGGCCGAGCGAGGGACCACAGGCGTGGGCCGACCCCGCGGTCGATATCGGACCAGGCCCGGGCATCGGCTACCAGCGCGTCTACGGATCGGCCGGCCGGCCGATTGACGTCCTCGCCGAGGTCAGGACAGGCGACGTCGTGCTGATCCCGCATGGCTGGCACGGACCGTCGATGGCGGTCCCCGGCTACGACATGTACTACCTGAACGTGATGGCCGGGCCCGGGGAACGCCGCTGGCTGATCTGTGACGACCCGGCGCACGCATGGGTCCGCGATACCTGGGCTGGCCAGGCAGTCGACTCCAGGCTGCCGTTCTACCCCGCGTCCGCCGGGGGTTTGCGATGAGCACGGTCCGCCGCACGGTCGGCCAGGCGATCGTGGCCTTCCTGGCCGAGCAGTACTGCGAGCGTGACGGCGTCAGCCACCGGCTGGTCGAGGGCTGCTTCGGGATCTTCGGCCACGGGAACGTGGCTGGCCTCGGCGAGGCACTCCTGCACGCCGAGCTGGCAGCCCCCAGATCGATGCCCTACTACCAGGGGCGCAACGAGCAGGCCATGGTGCACGCGGCGGCTGGCTTCGCCCGGATGCGCAACCGGCTCTCGACGCTCGCCTGCACGACATCGGTCGGTCCTGGCGCGACCAACATGGTGACCGGGGCCGCGCTGGCGACCGTCAACAGGCTGCCCGTGCTGCTCCTGCCGTCTGACGTGTTCGCGACCAGGGCAGCCGAGCCTGTCCTGCAACAGCTTGAGCATCCGAGCCAGCGCGATGTGTCGGCGAACGACGCTTTCCGGCCGGTGTCGCGCTTCTTCGACCGCGTCGAGCGGCCCGAGCAGCTCCCTGACGCGCTGCTCGGCGCGATGCGAGCGCTCACCGACCCGGCCGATACCGGAGCCGTGGTGATCTGCCTGCCGGAGGATGTCCAGGCTCAGGCGTTCGACTGGCCGCACGAGCTGTTCGCGCGCCGCACCTGGCACGTGCAGCGAACGCCGCCGGATCCGGCCGCCCTCGCCAGGGCCGCTGCCGTCATCCGCGGCGCGAGCCGGCCGCTGATCGTCGCCGGCGGCGGGGTCATCTACTCCGAGGCGACGGCGGAGCTGCAGGCGCTGGCGGAAGCGACCGGGATCCCGGTCGCGGAGACTCAGGCAGGCAAGGGCTCGCTGCGCTATGACCACCCGCAATCGGTCGGCGCGGTAGGAGCGACCGGTACGACTGCGGCCAACGCGCTTGCCCGTGAGGCCGACGTGGTGATCGGGATCGGAACCCGCTGGTCGGACTTCACCACCGCGAGCCGCACGGCGTTCGCGCGCCCGGGCGTCCGGTTCGTCGGCATCAACGTCGCCGCGGTCGACGCCTTCAAGCAGTCCGCGACCTCCGTCGTCGCCGACGCCCGCGCCGCGCTGCAAGCACTGGAACCTGCGCTGGCCGGGTGGGAGGTCGATCCCGGCTACCGGGCGCAAGCAACGGCCCTGGCCAAGCAGTGGGACGAGACCGTCGAGCGCGCGTACACGCTTGGCCATGGCCCGCTGCCCGCGCAGTCCGAGGTGATCGGCGCGGTGAACCGCGCATCCCGCCCAGCCGACGTCGTCGTCTGCGCGGCCGGGTCGATGCCGGGCGACCTGCATAAGCTATGGCGGACGCGCGACCCGAAGGGGTACCACGTCGAGTACGGCTACTCCTGCATGGGCTACGAGATCGCCGGCGGCATCGGGGTGGCGATGGCGGCCCCGGACCGGCGCGTCTACGTCATGGTCGGCGACGGCTCCTACCTGATGATGTCCTCCGAGCTGGTGACTGCCGTGGCCGAGCAGATCGACATCACCGTCGTGCTCGTGCAGAACCACGGGTTCGCCTCGATCGGCTCCCTGTCACAGTCAGTCGGTGCGCAGCGGTTCGGAACTGCCTATCGTTATAGAAACCCGTCCACGCATCGGCTGGACGGCGCGAAGCTTCCCGTCGACCTTGCGGCGAACGCCGAAAGCCTGGGGGTCCACGTGATCCGCGCGACGACCATCGGCGAGCTGGACGCCGCCCTGGAGTCAAGCCGGTCACGCCGGGGGCCGGTGCTGATCCACATCGAGACCGACCCTGCAGTCCCCGCGCCGGACAGCGAGTCGTGGTGGGACGTGCCCATCGCCGAGGTTTCCCAGCTCGAATCCGTCGTCCAGGCCCGCGAGGCATACCAGTCCGGCCGGAGCAGGCAGCGACGGTACCTGTGAAGGTCAGCGACATCCGCACTCCCGCGCTCCTGATTGACGCGGAGGTGCTGGAGCGCAACATTGCCACGATGGCGGCGGCGCATCCCGGCGAGCGGCTGCGGCCGCACGTCAAGGCGCACAAGAGCACCAATGTCGCAAGGCGGCAGGCAGCGGCCGGGCACCAGGGATTCACCTGCTCGACGATCCGCGAGTGCGAGGGAATGACGTCGGCTGGCCTCGGCCAGGACCTGCTGCTAGCCAACGAGGTGCTCGACGCGCGGCGGCTAGGCGCCCTGGTTGCCAGGGGCGCACGGGTGACCCTGGCCGTCGACTCGCCGCAAACCGTGCGGGCCGCCGTGCTCGGCGGCGTGCACGAGGTCGTCATCGACGTCAACATCGGCTTGCCGCGCTGCGGCTGCGACCCCGATCAGGCAGGTGACCTCGCCGACCTGGCCTGGGAAGCCGGGCTCGAGGTCCGCGGCGTGATGGGGTACGAAGGCCACGTCGTGGGGATCGCGGACCCCGACGAGCGGGCCGGCAAGTGCAAGACCGCCATGGAGCTCCTGCTCGCCGCCCACGAGGACGTCGGCGGTGACCTGATCTCGGCGGGCGGGACGGGCACCTATGCCTGCAATACCTGGGCGAACGAGATCCAGGCCGGCTCCTATGTCCTGATGGATGCCTCCTACGGGCAACTCGGCCTGCCGTTCGGCCAGGCGCTGCTCGTGCTCGCCACGGTGGTGTCCGCGACGAACTCCTCGGCCAACGGAGACTGGGCCGTCGTGGATGCCGGGCTGAAGGCGTTCGCCATGGACCATGGCCCGCCGAAGCTCGAGGACGCGGCGCGAACCGGGGCGCTGGTGTGGTTCTGCTCCGACGAGCACACCACGTTCGCCCCGGCTAGGCGCGTCGGCGAACGGGTGAAGCTCGTGCCCGCGCACATCGACCCGACAATGGCCTACCACGAGCGGGCATATGTCGTCGATGGCGACCAAGTCCTCGATGTGTGGCCCATCGACCTGCGCGGATGGTAGGCCGGCCCTGACCCGCAGGTGGCGCGCAGGTCCCGTGAGCAGGATCGCCACAGGAACACCACTGATACATCTGTTACGTATTGACGAGCACGCGCATCCCGTGTAACGGTTCGAACATAGCTGCACGCGGCGAACCGGAAAGAGGTTGCTCGGTGACTCTTGATGCGGACGAGCGGGCCAGCCGGAGCATTCTCGGTGCGCAGGCTGCGGAGCAGCTCGCCGGCTCTGGCGTCAGCATGGTCGCGCTGTGCTGGATCGACAATGCGGGCATCGCCCGGGTGAAGGCCATTCCGGTGGGACGCCTGGAACGGGCGGCTGGCTGGGGGATCGGGATGTCGCCGGTCTTCGACGTCTTCCTCGTCGACGACAGCATCACCTCAAGCAAGCACATCAGTGGCCCGGCTGGCGACCTGCGGCTGATCCCCGACCTTGACCGGCTCACCCCGCTGGCCGCGCAGCCTGGCTGGGCCTGGGTTCCGATCGACCGGTACACCCAGGAGGGCGAGCCCTACGTCGGCTGCCAGCGCACGTTCGCCCGCCAGATGACGGCGGCTGCCGCGGAGCAAGGCCTGAGCGCCCGGGTGAGCTTCGAGATCGAGTGGGCGGTCGGCACTGATGACGAGGGGTCGTTCGTGCCTGCCTGCCAGGGTCCCGGCTACGGCATGGCCCGCGTCATCGAGTTGTCCGATTACGGTCGCGAGGTCGTCGAGGCGATCGAGCGCGAGGGCATCACGGTCGAGCAGTTCCACCCCGAGTACGCGGCCGGCCAGATGGAGCTGTCGGTGTCGCCGAATGACCCGGTCGGCGCGGCGGACGACAGCGTCCTGGTCCGGCAGACGATCAGGGCCGTGTCGCAGCGGTTCGGGCTGCAGGCTTCCTTCGCGCCGTCGGTCGTGGCCGGCGGCGTCGGCAACGGCGGCCACGTGCACATGAGCCTGTGGCGCGACGGCCAGAACCTGCTGGCGAGCGGGCCTGGCCGGTACGGCATGACCGCGGACGGCGAGGTGTACCCGGCCTGCCAGCGCTCGTTCGCCCGCCGGATGGCCGGCCTGGCCGCCCGGCGCGGGCTCGAACTGCGGATGAGCTTCGAGATCGAATGGGCGGCCGGCACCGACGACGACGGCCGGTTCGTGCCCGCCTGCGCCGGCCCGGCCTACGGCATGACCCGGCTGATCGAACTGTCCGACTACGGCCGGGACGTGGTGGCGGCGCTGGACCGGCAGGGCGTCGTGGTCGAGCAGTTCCACCCCGAGTACGCGGCCGGCCAGCTGGAATTGTCGGTGGCGCCGGCCGGCCCGGTGTCCGCGGCCGACGACAGCGTGCTGGTCAGGCAGACCATCCGCGCCGTGTCGGCCCGGCACGGCTTCCAGGCCACGTTCGCCCCTTCGGTGGTGGCGGGGGCGGTCGGCAACGGCGGCCACGTGCACCTCAGCCTGTGGC
>JASHXW010000138.1 GCA_030043395.1 Streptosporangiaceae bacterium | reverse complement strand
CCTTCTGCAACATGAGCATCCGCCGGACATCCGGGTGGTGGATGATCGTGACCCGCGGCGCCGTCTTGTTGGCCATCTCGGTGAGCTCGCCGCCCTGAACCCTGGTCTTGGCGTACTCAAGTGCGTTCAGGTAGCCGGTCGACAGCGTTGCGATCGCCTTCGTCCCGACCATCATCCTGGCGTGCTCGATGATCATGAACATCTGCCTGATGCCGTCGTGCACGCCGCCGATCAGCGTTCCGATCGCGGGGTGCTCGGCACCGAAGGCGAGCTCGCAGGTCGTGGAGGCCTTCAGGCCCATCTTGTGCTCGACATTGGTGGCGTACACGCCGTTGCGCTCGCCGAGCGTGCCGTCGGCCTTCACCAGGTACTTCGGTACCAGGAACATCGACAGCCCCTTGGTGCCAGGCCCGGCCCCGTCCGGCCTGGCGAGGACCAAGTGGAAGATGTTCTCCGACATGTCGTGCTCGGCGCCGGTGATAAAGCGCTTCACGCCCTCGATGTGCCATGTCCCGTCGGGCTGCTCGATAGCCCTGGTACGGCCTGCGCCCACATCCGATCCCGCGTCAGGCTCGGTCAGCACCATCGTCGGCGTCCACTTGCGCTCGACGGCCAGCTCAGCGAAGTGCTGCTGCTCAGGGGTGCCGATCTCCCACAGCGCCCGGCAGAACGCCGCGCCGCTCCCGTACATCCAGATCGCCGGGTTTGCGCCGAGTATCAGCTCTGCGACAGACCAGACCAGCGAGCGTGGCGCTGCACTACCGCCAAGCTCAGGCGGCAGCTCGAGCCGGAACCACTCGGCATCCATGAACGCGTGGAACGACTTAGCGAACCCGTCGGGCATCGTGACCGAGTGCGTCGCCGGGTCGAACCTCGGCGGGTTTCTGTCGCCCTCAGCGAACGACTCGGCGACCGGCCCGCTGGCCAGCCGGTTCACTTCGTCGAGTATCCCGCGCGCCGTCAGCTCGTCGAGCTCCTCGTGCGGAGCCGATCCCAGCAGCTCCTGCCGGTTCAGCACCTCGAACAAGTTGAACTCGATATCGCGCAGGTTGCTCTTGAAGTGAGTCATGACGCCTCCGGGCGAGATCGCCTACGAACCCATTACTAGTCAGTAACAACACATGTTACTACTGGCCAGTAACTACGGGAAGGTGACCACGCGAAGCCACGTCCGTCTCCAAGCGGCGCCCGAACGGCTCAGATGATGTTGACCGCCCGGGCGATGACGAGCGCTCCCAGCGACAGCGAGATAGCGGACTGCACGAGCATGGTGAGCTTCGCCCACCGGGCCATCGGCATGACGTCGGTCGGGCTGAACGCCGTGGCGTTCGTGAACGCCAGGTACAGGTAATCGGTGAACTGGGGGAACCACCCGGGTGGTGCCAGCTCGGGCGTGGCCATCTGGGGGAACATCAGGTCCGGGTACGGTTTCTTCCCCTCAAGCCTGCGCACCGGGCCGCCACGGTCGAACTCCCAGTACCACAGCGCGAACGCGATCACGTTGGTAGCCCAGATTGCCGCCCCGGAACCGAGGAGCGCGACGGGAGCGTTGTGCGCATGCACCTGACTGGTGACGATCTGCTTGATCAGCAGCCCGGCTGACACCGCATTCGCAAGCGAGATCAGCCCGATCAGCGCCACGCTCGCTGCCCGGATCGGATTGGACATGCGCTCGATCCGCACTGGATTGGCCGCGACGAGAGCTACTACCAGCGCTCCTTCCAGAGCCGGGATCACCCAGCGAGGCTGCAACGCCAGCTTGTTCGAGAGCACGGACTGCAGCACGATCGCCACCGCCACCGTGGCCGAGACCGGCCAGCGCGGTTCCCCGCGATCCTGCCGGTGCAGCCTTGCGCCACCCACGGTCTGCAGCCGCACCACGACGTGCTCGACGAGCTCGAAGAACTCCTCGCGATGCAGTGGCTGCCCCTGGCCATCCGCCTGGCCGGCCCGGTGCCCGTCATGCAGGCTCGTCCTGACGGCGCGCTCCGCGGCCTCCTCGGCAGGTGTCTTGTGGTCGTCCATAGCCCCATTGTCACCGGCTGCGCGTTCTGCTGATCAAGTTCTGGGCTTCCAGCGTCCGGTAACACGCTGGCAACTTGAACTTAAAGGTACCGATCAGTTACTACGCGTGACGTTAGTCTTCTGCCAGTGCCAGATCTCCTGGGGGGTTGATGACACGCGCTGGCGCCGGGGAGCCAGGCGACTCAGACGGCACGCGCCCAGACCGCGGCTCATCCGAGGCCCGGCTGCACATCCTCACGCACATCTCGGCGACGAGGAGCGCCCGGCTGCGGCGCACGCTGGCGCTCCTAACCAGCGCGCTCTCGGTCCTCGTGCTGCTGGCCGCCGGCAGCGGATGGCTGCTGGCCGGTTACGTCAACTCGCACCTGGCGAGAGTGGACGCCGGCACGGCCGGGACCCCCGACAGCGGGCCACTGAACATCCTGCTCGCCGGCGTCGACGTCAGGGCCGGGCTCACCAAGCGCGAGCAGCGGATGCTGCACGTCGGCCACGTCAGCAGCTTCAACTCAGACACCTTGATGCTGGTACACATCTCGGCCAGCCACCGACAGGTCCAGGTGGTCAGCTTGCCGAGGGACTCCTGGGTCCGCATCCCCGGCTTCGGCATGAACAAGATCAATGCCGCGATCGGCCTCGGCGGCCCACCGCTGATGGTCAGGACTGTCGAGAAGGCGACCGGCCTGGTCATCAACGACTTCGTGGAAGTCAACTTCCTGGGATTCGTCAAGATCATCGACGCGCTCGGAGGGGTCAACATCTGCCTGCCCTATGCCGTGGACGACCCCTACAGCGGATTGCACATGTCGGCAGGCATGCACCACGTGAACGGCATCAGGGCACTGCAGTTCGCCAGGGACAGGCATTCCTTCGCCCTGTCGGACCTGGCGAGGATCGCCGACCAGCAGCAGCTGATCGCGTCGGTCATCGAGCAGGCGATCAGCACGGGAACGCTGGCCAACCCGGTCAAGTTCGCCAGGTTCCTCAACGCGGCGACCTCGGCGGTCAAGGTAGACCGGCACCTCAACGTGATCGCGCTTGCCGACCAGATGCGCTACGTCCGGCCAGGCGCCGTGACTTTCACCACCGTGCCGCTGGCCAACACGAACTACCTGACGCCGACCGGCGCACTGGCCGTGCTATGGAATGGCAGCGCCGCCCGCGCCCTGTTCACGCGGATCAGGAACGACCAGCCGCTGACACCGGACGGGGACCACAAGCAGACCGTGTCGCCGTCTTCAGCCGTTCCTGGCAGCCCGGGGCCGCCGAAGACCGCGGCGCAGGACGCCTGCCGGAAGGGCGGTCACTGACGCGGTGCTGATTTGCGCACGCAGTTACTCGCGGGCAGTGCCGACTGACGGCCCGCAATTACCCGCGGGCGGTGGCCAGCTCGGCCCCGACTCCTCTGGAAATGGACATCACGTCGGAAGCGACATTGACCAGGCGGCAGCCGTTCTCCCGGTACAGGCGAGCGGTCGCTCCGTCGGTCGAGTGCACGCCGGTCGGCTTACCCGCGGTCGCGCACGCCGCCCAGACCTGCTCGAGCGCGGGCCGCAGCACAGGGTCGCTAGGGTCGAGCTTGCAGCCGAGAGAGTAGGACAGATCGCGCGGGCCGACGTAGATGCCGTCCACGCCAGGAACGGTAAGCGTCGCCGCGAGGTCGGCGATCGCCGCGGCGGACTCCACCATGATCACGCAGACCGGATCGTCCTGCCCAGCCAGCACGCCACCGCCGGACCGGTATCCGGCCGGCGGGTAATGGCAAGCCCCGACGACGACGGCGGCCTGCTCGGCGGACTCGACGTTCGGCACGATCACCCCCGAGCACCCCAGGTCGAGCGCACGGCCGATATCGGCAGGATGGGCGAACCTGACCCGGCCGACCGGCACCGCTCCGGCGTT
>JASHXW010000137.1 GCA_030043395.1 Streptosporangiaceae bacterium | reverse complement strand
AGTACAGCGACTACTACGCGGACGCCAAGCTGCTGGTCTCCCAGCTCGGCAAGGAGGGCTTCCACGTCTCGGTCGACGGGATTCCTGGCAACAACGGCGGGCAGGTCTGGGGCGGCCTCGTGGAGAAGGGCGACTTCACCACGGCGATCCACTGGAGCAACCAGGGCCTGACGCCGTACGCCTACTACGCCAACTGGATGCAATACAGCACGTCCGCGAAGATCGGCACGGAAGCAGCCAACGACTACGGTCGCTTCAACTACGCCCCGGCGAACGCGGCGCTCAACGAGTACGCGGCCGCAAGCACGCCAGCGGAGGCCAACTCGGCGCTCGCGAAGCTGGCGAACATCGAGTCCACGCAGGTTCCGGTGGCACCGCTGCTGCTCGGCGCCGCGTGGGCTGAATTCTCTACCCGGCACTACACGGGCTGGCCCACGGCGACTGACAAGTACATGGACCCAGGCCCGAACATCCCCGAGGTCCTCTACACGGTGATGCACCTCAAGCCTGTGCACTGAGGCTGGCGCGCACCGTGAGGATCCTCCTTGACGGGTGCAAGCTGCCCGGCCGGGTTTCCGGCCGGGCAGCCACCCACCAGATCAGCCTGCCCTCGCCTGGCGAGGGTGGCTCGTGACCGCCACTGACCCGGCACCGGCTCCCGGTCCGGCTGACCCGCAAGGGCCTGCCGGACCGGGCCGGCCACCCGGGCGCGTCAGCCCCGCGGGCGGCGCGGACGCGGTCGGGCTGAAGACCGACCGCGAGCTCGCCGGGATGCTCTCGATCGCCGCCAAGGTCCAGCTGCTGACCGGCGCGGACAGCTGGCGTACGCAAGGCTGCGAGGCCATCGGACTGCGTCAGATCGTGACCTCGGACGGGCCGGCCGGAGTCCGCGGCACCACCAAGGACGAGCGCAAGCCGTCGGCCAGCCTGCCCTGCCCGTCTGCCCTGGGCGCCACGTGGGACACCGACCTGGTGCACCGGCTCGCCGCGGCACTGGGCGCGGAGGCCAGGGCCAAGGGCGTGGACGTCCTGCTCGCTCCCACCGTGAACCTGATGCGCACTCCGCTCGGCGGGCGCGGCTTCGAGTGCTTCGCCGAGGACCCGGTGCTCACCGGCCGACTGGCGTCGGCATACGTGCGCGGCGTGCAGTCGGCCGGCGTGGCGGCCACGGTCAAGCACTACGCCGGCAATGACTCCGAGACCGGGCGCCGGATCTACGACGCGCGGATAGCCGAGGCAGTGCTGCGCGAGCTGTACCTCGCGCCATTCGAGGCATGCGTGCGCGACGCCGGCGCATGGCTGGTGATGGCCGCCTATAACAAGGTCAACGGTCACCGGATGACCGAGAACGTGCGGCTGCTGCGGGACGTGCTGAAGAACGAGTGGGGCTTCGCCGGCGTGGTCACCTCCGACTGGGACGCGGCGCTCAGCACCGAGGAGACCGCCGCGGCCACGCTCGACCTGTCCATGCCCGGCCCGAGCGGGCCGTGGGGCGAGCTGCTCGCGCACGCCGTCGATGACCGGTCCGTCAGTCAGGAGCTGCTCGACGACAAGGTCATCCGGCTGCTGCGGCTCGCGCGCCGGGTCGGCGCGCTCGCCGATCCCGCCCCGGCTAGCTCGTCCGGCCTCACGCCGTCGAGACCAGAGAGGGCGGCGCTCGTGGACCCCGGACTGCTGCGCAGCGCGGCGGCCGAGTCCTTCGTGCTGCTGAAGAACGAGGACGTGCTGCCTCTCGATCCCGCCACGCTCCGAAGCGTCGCCGTCATCGGCCCGAACGCCAGTCACCCGACGATCCAGGGTGGCGGCAGCGCGGGCGTCGTGCCGGCGAGCGTGTCCGACCCAGCGCGCGCACTGCGCGCAGCGCTCCCGGGTCACGCCGAAGTCCTGACCGCGACCGGATGCCAGAACTGGCAGCTTCTCCCCGAGCCTGAAGCTGGCTCGCTGACCGACCCGCGGACCGGCGAGCCCGGCGTGCGGCTGGAGTTCACCAGCGCCGGCGGGACCGTGCTCGCCTCGGAGCACCGCGGCTCGTCCAGCCTCGCCTGGTGGGATGCCGTGCCCCGGGGGATCGGCTGGGGCGAGCCAGGCCGGATCGTGCTGACGGCCGTGTTCCACCCCGGCGCGCCAGGCGCTTACATGCTCGGCGCCGCCGGAGTTGGCCACCTGACGCTGACGGTCGACGGCGCCGCGGTCATCGACGACGCCACCCAGGTCCCCGGTGACCCGGTCGAGGCGATGACACGGCCCGGCGAACTGCGCGCGACCGTGCGGCTTGACGAAGGCGCCGACGCCCGCCTGCGCCTGGAGTTCAGCCCCGCCGCGGACGGCGAAGGCCCGCTGACCGTCCGGCTCGGCGCCGTTCCCGCCGCCGACGACGATCACCTGCTGGCGCAGGCAGAGCAAGCAGCCGCAGCAGCGCAAGCCGCGATCGTCGTCGTCGGATCGGCCGAGCTGACCGAGAGCGAGGG
The DNA here is from genome assembly GCA_030043395.1 of Streptosporangiaceae bacterium. The sequence continues at coordinate 2,941 of JASHXW010000137.1, read as the reverse complement.
CTTCGACCGGGCCACGCTCGCCCTGCCAGGCCGGCAGGATGAGCTGGTCAGCAGGGTCGCGGCGGTGAACACCAGGACCATCGTCGTGATCAACTCCGGCATGCCCGTGCTGATGCCGTGGGCGGCACAGGTCCAGGCCGTTATCTACGCCTGGCTGCCAGGCCAGGCATTTGGCGCGGCACTCGCCGACGTCCTGCTCGGCACCGCCGAGCCCGGCGGCAGGCTGCCTGTGACCATGCCCGCAGCCGAGGCCGATTGCCCTGTCCTGCACGCGGTGCCGGATGCGAGCGGCCTGCTCCGCTACGACGAGGGCCTGCTGATCGGCTACCGCGGATACGACGTGAACGGCATCGCTCCCCAGTACCCGTTCGGCCATGGCCTGGGCTTCACCACCTGGGAGTACGAGTCGCTGGACTGCCCCGCCGGCCTGGCGGACGGGGATGATCTCGAACTCGCCGTGACGGTCCGGAACGCTGGCACCCGGCCGGGCAAGGAGGTCGTGCAGGCCTACCTGGCCGAGCCTGGCGACCCGGCCAGCAAGGGCCGGCCGGTCCGGGCGCTCGCCGCCTTCGCTGCCGTGCGCGCTGCGCCTGGCGAGGCCGTGCAGGCGAGGCTGAGGATCCCGGCGCGGGCTTTCGCGCGGTACGACGAGGACCTGGCGAGCTGGATCTGGCCAGGGGGCGAGTTCACGGTCGAGGTGGGCTCGTCGTCGCGCGCGCTGCGGCTGTCCGCGCGGGTCCGGTCCGGGATCGCGGCACAGCCCGGGGCTGCCAGGTCGCGCGCTGCGGCAGGCGTTGCCGTCAGCTAGGAAATTCACTCCAAACTCACACGCAATCCGCGCTCCGGCTGCAGGTTTCGCGCGGATCATGGAAGTTGCCGCATGCCATTGGCGCTGCGCGCTTTCAGCAGGCGTTTAAGCAAAAGATGAATGCGAAGGCCGGCGTTTAGCCGACCTGAAAGGTGTGGGCGTGGATGTAACCATCGATGAGGCCCCCGGGTACCAGCGCCTTCGTCGCCGCCGGTTCGTGCTGCTCGGCGTTGTCGGATTGGTCGTGCTCGCCGCGGGCGGCGGACTGCTGGCGTCCACCATGATCAAGTCGCCGGCCGAGCTCGCGTCTGAGACCAAGCCGCCGTCCGCCACGCAGCTGAGCATCCCGGTGACCGATCAGGTCATCACGAACACCGTGCTTGCCCAGGCCTCGGTCGGGCCTCCGACCGAGGTGTCGCCTGCGTCGATCGGCAGCGCGGGCAATGCGGGTGCCGGAGCGCAGCCGATCGTGACCAAGATCTTCGCCCACCAGGGCCAGGCCGTTCACCAGGGATCGCTGCTGCTCGAAGTAGCCGGCCAGCCGTATTTCGTGCTGCAGGGCAAGGTGCCGGCCTACCGGGACCTCGTGCCCGGCGACGAGGGCTCGGACGTGACGCAGCTTCAGGAGGATCTTGAGTCGCTCGGCTACGGCGTCGGCGACGACACTCTCGGCACCTACGGCGCTGGGACCGAGGCCGCGGTCTCGGACTTCTACACCGCGCTCGGTTACACGGCGCCGACCGTCAGCTCTGGCCCCAAGGCGGACCGGGGCGCGGAGGTCCCGCTGAGCGATTACATGTTCGTCCCCCGCCTGCCCGCGCACCTGATCAAGTTCAGCGCCACGGTCGGCCAGACGATCAGCGCGTCGGACGTCACGCTGGCTGTCGGGCGCCCGGCTCTTTCCGGGCAGCTCAACCCCAGCGACCGCAGCATGGTCAGGCGCGGCATGAAGGTGATCATCACCCGGTCCGACACCGGCCAGTCGTACATAGGCAAGATCACCTCGGTGTCGGCTATCCCCGAGTCGACCAACAGCATCGCCGGCGGTGACTACCTGCCGATGACCATCAAGACGAGGAAGCCGCTGCCCGCGGTGCTCGTCGGCCAGGATGTGAGCCTGCGGATCACGACAGCCGCCACCAGCGGCAAGGTCATGGCCGTGCCGGAGTCTGCCGTTTTCGCCTCGGCCAACGGCGGGATCTACGTCACCAAGCTGGACGGCAGGACGCAGGTTCGGGTGCCGGTGCGGACCGGCGCTACTGGCGATGGCCTGGTGCAGGTGACCCCGCTTAAGGCCGGCGCCCTGGCACCCGGTGACAACGTGCTGATCGGCCAGAACTTCACCACGACCTATCATGCCGCGATCGGCCCGCGCGGCTCCTTCCACCAGGTCCATGGCGGCCGCGGAATCGTGGTCAAAGGAAACGGCGGATGACCTCGCTCACGCTGGGCATCGGCGGTGCCCCGCCCGTCATGCGCCTGAGCGACGTCGGCTACACCTACCCTGGGCCTCCTCCGGTGACCGCGCTCCGCGATGCCAACCTGGTGGTGCGGCAAGGCGAGCACGTCGCGATCACCGGGCCATCCGGCTCGGGCAAGTCGACGCTGCTCAACCTGCTCGGACTACTGGACCGCCCGACCAGGGGAACGCTGGAGATCGACGGCCTGGACCTGGGCCAGGCATCCGAACGCGACCGCTCGGCCGTCCGGGCCAGGCAGATCGGCTTCGTCTTCCAGTCGTTCCACCTGCTGCCGCATCGCGCCGCGGTCGAGAACGTCATGCTCGCCCAGGTGTACGCGGACCAGCCCAGGCGCGAGCGGTTCCATTCGGCGATGGCCGCCCTGGCCCAGGTGGGTCTCGCGCACCGGGCCTACGCCCTGCCGACCGCCCTGTCCGGCGGTGAGCGGCAGCGCGTCGCCATCGCCCGCGCGCTGGTCAACCGCCCGTCGCTGCTGTTGTGTGACGAGCCGACCGGCAACCTGGACAGCAACACCACCGCGGAACTGATCGACCTGCTTGGCGAGCTGCACGCCGCGGGTTCCACGCTCGTGGTGATCACCCATAACCCCATCGTGGCGGCCAAGGCCGAGCGCCAGATCATCATCCGCGACGGAAACCTGACCGAGTCGGCG
>JASHXW010000136.1 GCA_030043395.1 Streptosporangiaceae bacterium | reverse complement strand
CCGTTCTCGATGACCACCATGTGCTGGGCGAGAGCCACCGCGTCCAGCAGGTCGTGCGTGACGAGGATGTTGGCTGACCGGGACTCGCGCAGTACTGAGCGCAGGTGCCGGCGCACCTCTGCCTTGGTCGAGACGTCGAGCGCTGCGAGCGGCTCGTCGAGCAGCAGAAGCCTCGGTTCGGTAACGAGTGCCCTGGCCATTGCCACGCGCTGCTGCTGGCCACCGGACATCGCCGTCGGCCGGGCGGTTGCGACTTGACCGACGCCCAGTCGCTCGAGCGCGGCGGCCGCTTTGTCGAGGGCCTCGCGACGGTCCGTGCCGCGCGCTCGCAGGCCGAAGGCCACGTTCTCCAGTGCTGACATGTTCGGGAAGAGCAGGTACTCCTGGAACATCAAGGCGATTGGCCGCTTCTCGGGCGGCGTCCACTTTCTGGTGGCTGGCTCCTCCAGGACGACGCCATCCAGCTCGACCCTTCCGCCGGCTAGCCGCAGCAGCCCGGCAAGTGCACGCAAGACCGTCGACTTTCCTGAGCCGTTCGGCCCGAGCAGTGCCACGACGTCGCCTGCCCCGACTTGCAGCCTGGCGGCGAGCTCAAGCCGGGACAAGCGCAGCTGAATGTCGGCATCGAGCATTGGCCGGCTCAGCTGGCGCGGGACCGGTTGCGCGTCCCGAGCATGACCGCGAGGCTGACCGCCACCAGGACCAGGCTCAGGGCGATCGCCTCGTCCAGCCGGCCCGTGCTCTGGCTGATGTAGATAGCCAGCGGCGCGGTCTGCGTCACGCCTGGCAGGTTCCCGGCGAAGGTGATCGTCGCGCCGAACTCGCCCACCGCCCGGGACCAGGCAAGTACGGCCCCAGCGACCAGGGACGGCGCGATAAGCGGCAGGGTCACCCGGCGGAAGACCGTCCACCGGCTCGCGCCGAGACTGCGGGCGGCGTCCTCGAGGCGGACGTCCATCGAGCGCAATCCGGATTCGACAGTGATGACGAAGAACGGCATGGCGACGAAGGACTCGGCCACGATGACGCCAGGGGTAGTGAACGGCAGCGACAGCCCGGTCGCGTGGAAGAGCGGCTCACCGATCATGCCCTTGCGCCCGTAGGCGAGCAGGAGAGCGATGCCGCCGACCACCGGCGGGAGCACCATCGGCAGGGTCGTGAGGCCGCGCAGCGACGTTTGCCCGGGGAACCGGCCCCGGGCGAGGAGCCATGCCAGCGGGAACCCGAATGCCAGTGCCAGCGCCGTCGTGGCCAGCGAAGCGATCAGGGTCAGCCCGAGTGCGTCCAGCGATGCCTTGCTGGTGATGACCTTGCCCATGCTGCCCCATGGCGCGCGGATGACCAGGCCGAGGAGCGGAAGCAAGAAGAACAGCACCGACAGCACCGCAATTGCGACCACTCCCGGGTTGACGGGCTGCGGTCTGCGGTTCACCCCTGCTTGCCGGCTGGCTGGAAGCCGAAGCTGGCGAGGACTTTCTGCCCGTCCTTGCTCAGCACGTAGTGCATGAAGGCGTTGGCGCCGTTGCGGTTAGCCGCGTGCTTGAGCGTGACGATCGGGTACTCGGCTGTCACGTTCTGGTTCGCCGGGATCGGCACGCCCGCGGCCTTGCTCCCCGCCGCCTTGACATCGGTCGTGTAGACCAGGCCCGCGTCGGCTTCCCCGAGTGTGACCTTGGTGACGACAGAGCTCACCGTCGTCTCCTCGGTCGCCGGGTGGACGGTCACGCCGGCCTTCTTGAAGACTTCCTTGCTGTAGGCGCCGCACGGGACGTCAGGAGCGCAGACCGCCACCTTGACGTCCTTCTCGGCGAGGTCGGCGACACTCTTGATCTTCTTCGGGTTTCCCGCCTCCACCATGATCTCCAGCTTGTTGTGCGCGAAGGTCGTGGGCGATCCCGAGGCGAGCCCGTCGCTGGTGACCTTGTTCATGTTCTTGGAGTCTGCCGACGCGAAGACGTCGGCGGGTGCCGCGTTGCGCAGCGAGGTGGCGAGGCTGGAGCTTCCGGCATAGTTGAACTTCACCGTGGCGTCAGGATGCGCCTTCTCAAACTGCGCGGCGATCTTGTCAAAGGCGCCCTTCAGCGACGTGGCCGCGAAGACGACGATCGTTCCGGAGACCTTGCCGCTCGATGATGCCGTCGACGAGCTGGATGGCGAGCTGCTGCACGACGCGACCAGCACTGCGAGCACCGTCAGGCAGGCGGCGGTCCATGCGCCGGCTGACCGCTTGCGCCGCCGCCGCCGCGCTCGGGCTGAGCGACGCTCTGGCTGTATCTGACCATGATTTACGCGCATACGGCGCCCCCCGCCCCCGTAGTCGCACTGTCCCTACCCAGCGCCTGCTCGCTGGTAACGCCACGTCTTCTGGCGTCAGATGCGCCTGCGTCGGAATCCGATCCGCCTAGTCGCCGTGCCCTCCTGTGCGCCCTCCCGCGTGCCCCGCTGCCTGCTCTTCAGCGTGCCCTGCTGCCTGCTCGCCAGCGTGCCGTCGCAGCCAGGACTCCGGCTGGTCGCATTCCTCGGAGATGGCCCGCCATGTCCAGCGTTCGGCCCGGCGCTCGGCGATGTAGTCGGCGATTGTCGTGTAGCCCAGCCGTTGCGCGACATCGGCGGCGCGGTCGTCGGCCGCATGCCGCGCGGCCGCGTGCCGAACCGGCTCAATTCCGTGCCGCCGCATTGCCGCGGCCACGGTATGAAAGGACGTGCCCAGCTCGGCGGCCATCTCGTTCACGCTGCGATGCTGGATCAGGTGACGCTCGCGCAGGTATGCAGCCAGGTCCTCGAACCCAAGTTGGCGGGTCACGGGCGACCACGCCAAGTCGCGGCCTGCGGGCCGGGCGCGCGTCGCCTCCTTCGCTGCCTCGGGGTCGATCCGAGATAGGTGACGGGAGAGCCAGTCCTTGTGCAAGCCGGCGTCGCGGGAGATCGTTGCCAGACTCGCCCCGTCCCGGACCCGCGCGACCACGAAGTCGCCGATTCCGCGGTACCCGGCTCGCGCGGCGACATGGGCAGCGACCGCTTCGAGGTACTCGTCAGCTCGTTCCCGGCTGGCCTGGGCCAGCAACTCCCGGGCGGCCGGCGGGCTCGCGGCCCTGGCCTTGCGGCGTCGCTGCTCGGGAAACGCGCGGCCGCGTGCCGCGGCGGCGGCCAGCTTGGTCAGCTCACCTGAGCGCGCCAGCTCCCGGCCAGCCGCGCTTCCGTCGCGGACCGCGGGCTCGAATACCAGACGTGCCGCGAACGCTGCGGACCTCAGCTTCCGCGTCTGCGTGCCTTCGAGCGACTGGCGGCGCTCCAGCCCGAACGCCTCGCAGTACTGCTCCTTCGTCCAGCCATGCGATCTTAGGTGAGCCGTCACCGACCGGAACAGCCGGCCGCACAGGTGACAGGCGACCTTGTCGCCGCTCCCGGCCAGCTCGCCGATCGGCGCGAAGTAGGGCG
>JASHXW010000135.1 GCA_030043395.1 Streptosporangiaceae bacterium | reverse complement strand
GCACGCGGCCAGGGTCACCAGGCTTGCGAGCACGCCGACGGCAAGCAGGCTGGCTCGTCTTGCATCGCGCCTCATCTCATCGTCTCCGTTCTGAAGCGGTTCACCGGCAGTCGCGGATAAGGGGTAAACGGATGGCCCGCCACGGAAGTTCAACTCCCGTCAGGCTCCTTCGCGATCCGCTCGCACAGCCAGGCAAGCGACAGCGGGTAGCGATAGTCGATCGCCGCATGCGTGGCGTCGAAGATCTCGAACCTGATCACCTCGTCAGGCACTCCCGCGGCGGCGAGCGCCGCCCTGAATGCTTCCGCGCCCACGTCCAGGTAGTAATCGTCGGCATTGCCCGCGTCGATCCAGATACCGCGCATCGACCGCAAGGCTGAGTCGTGGCCGGGAACCATTCGCACCGGATCCCAGTCCAGCCAGCGGTGCCAGACCTCCTCGCGCACGACGCCCGTGCGCGTGTCGAACGGCAGCTCGGGCGTCCCGTCCGCTGTCGCCGAGAAGCACGCGGCTACCCCGAGCATGCCCAGCAGCGTCTGGTCGCACCTCTTAGTAAAGGCGGTCCGCGAGCGGAAATCGTCCCACCAGCGCCAGATGTCGCCGTCATAGGGCCGCAACAGCCGGACGCACTCGCCGAAATCGCGCATGTAGCACTGCTCGTAGAGTGAGTCACCCGCATGGGTCGCCAGGGCGCCGAACAAGTCAGGCCGCAGCATCGGGGTGATCATCGCGCCGAAGCCGCCGCTCGACTTCCTGGCGATGGCCCGGTGGCTCCGGTCGGCCAGCGTCCTGTACCGGCCGTCCACCCAGGGCACTACCTCGTCGCACAAGTACGAGTGGTACCTGCCCGTCCCCGGCGAGTCCACGTACTGGCTGCCGCCGTAGCTCGTCCAGGCATCGACGTACACGACGATCGTCGGCGGTGCCTGGCCGGCGGCGAATACCTGGTCCGCGGTCTCGGTGAACGGCTGGCGGAACGCGGTCCGGTTCCGCCACATGCTCACGAAGCCGGTATAGCCCTGGATGACGTAGACCGCCGGGTAGCGCCGGCCCGGCTCGTCATCGTAGCCAGGTGGCAGGTACACCAGGATCGGGCGTTCGGCCGGATCGCCCAGCGGGTTGTCCCTGAGCAGCTCGCTGCTGATCACCTGCTCATCGATCCGGCCCGCAAGCTCAGCTGACCATGGCAGCATGGCGTCTCCTGACGACGGCTAGCACCCATGACATCACATGGCGAAGCGAGCGCCTTGCCGGTCTCGGCGGCGGCGTCTCGGAGGCGGCGTCTCGCCGACGGCCCGGAAGCGGTCATCCTGCAGTCGCGGACGCCCAGTAACGGATGGTTGCGCGTGTCTTTGTCCGACTGGCAGACACAGGCGGCTGCAAAACGGCATAGTGTCCGCGTGCGAAGTAGCAGGCTTTCTGCCTTGGTACGGACCAGGAGCGCGGCGCGCCGCGGGCTTCGCAGGCTGAGCGTCCTGGCAACCGTGCCCGCCCTGATGTCCATCGGCGCGGCCTTCCCCGTCATTACCAGCGCAACGTCCAGTGCTGGCAGCTCCATGCCATCGAGGATCCTGTGCGGCTCCTGGGCACGCTGCGATGAGCGCGGTTATGACAGCTACGGCTACGGATCGGTTGAGGACCAGTCCTTCTGGCGGATGAGCCCGGGCGATGAGTGCACCAACTACGTCGCCTACGTCGAGTCCCGCGTCTACCACGTCGCCACGCCGTCCTACCTGCTCGGCAACGCCGGCCAGTGGCCCTACACCGCGGCGGCGCACGGCGTCGTCGTCAACGACACGCCTTCGGTCGGCGCAGTCGCCGTGTGGGCGCCTGGCACTTTCGGCATCGGTGCCGACGGTCATGTAGCCGTCGTCGAGGAAGTCGGCCCAGGCGACAAGTACATCGTGATCTCCCAGCAGCACATGGGCTACCCGCATGACTACAACTGGACCCTGATCAAGAATCACTACCCGGCCGACGAATGGCAGGAATGGCCGAGCAGCTTCATCCACTTTCCCATTCCGCGCCGGGCAGACGTCGGCTTCTACAACCGCAAGACCGGCCACTTCGCCGAGCGCTACTCGCAGAGCGCGGGCCCGGCGAACCGGTCAGGGACCCTCGGCGCCAGCGGCGCGGTGCCGCTAGCCGGACAGTGGCTGAGCAGCGGCGATGATGGCACCGGCTACTACACGCCGAAGTACTCGATGTTCCACCTGCTCGGAGCTGGCACGAGCAAGCACCCGAACGTGACCATCAAATTCGGGACGCCCGGCGTGGTCCCGCTCGTGGGCAACTGGCTGGGATGGCGAAAGGACGGCATCGGGTACTACGAGCGCGCCAGCGGCACGTTCGTGCTGCGGCAGTCGCTGACGCCCGGGCGGCCGATGACGAGCTTCACGTTCGGCCCGCCGCACATGGACCCGCTCGTGGGGGACTGGAACGGCAAGGGCCGCGATGGCGTCGGCTACTACAACCCGGACAGGGGCACGTTCAGCTTGCGCGTGACGCTCAGCAGCGGCCCGGCGTGGGTGCGGTTCAAGTTCGGCCCGCCCCACATGGACCCCATCATCGGCAACTGGACCGGGCACGGCAGCAAGGACGGCGTCGGCTACTACGACCCCCAGAACGGCACGTTCTTCCTGCGGGACACGCTGAGCGCCGGGCCGGCCAACATCGTCGCGCAATTCGGTCCCGCGCAGATGACGCCGCTGACCGGGGAGTGGTACGGCGTCTAGCCCGCTCAGCCGACGTGAGCCGTGCCGTTGCGTGGTGACCTGGACCGACGCTGCGGCCGAGCGGGCCGGCTCCGCTCTGGCCGAGGCTATCAGCGCGCTCGCCGCGCCCAGCCCGCCGCCACCTGAGGCGCAGCCTGACCAGCCTGTCCGCCTGGGGAGCGGCCTGACTGTGCGGCGGCGACCAGGGCGTCAGCAGCCCACCGGGCTCGCGCTGGCGAGTTGCCTGCGCTCAAGCAGCGCGGTCCGCATCGGTGGCCGCTCGATCATGACCTCCGGGTACTCGTCGAGCCTGATGCCCCGAGCCGCGGCCACGGCATGCAGGTACGACCCGCTGCCATCCAGGCCGGAAGCCGACAGGGCGGGCTCGGACAGGGCGGGCTCGGACGGGGCGGGCTCGGACAGGCTGGACCCGTCCAGGTCGGCCTCCGTCAGGCTGGCATCAGCCAAGCTGGCATCAGCCAGCTCAGCCCCGGCCATAGGCGCGCCGATCGCCTCGGCAACGGCTAGGTCCGCTCCCGGAACGGCCACGACGGAAACGTCGCTGCCGCTCACGCCGAGCCTGCGCTGCATCGCGCGGGTCAGGACGGCGCGCAGCACCGCGTAGCCCATCCTGCTCAGGCTGCCGAGATCCTGATGCCTGTTCTTGCGCATCCCGGCATCGACTTGGGCCATGGCCGACAGGCCGCAGGCGTCGAGCACGTCGATGAGCATGCCGACCTCGACGGCGTAGCCGCTGAAGAACGGAACCGAGTACAGCAGGTCCCTGGTGCCGCCGAACTCACCCGCCAGGGGCTGCACGAACCCGGCCAGCTCAGGGAACAGCAGGTTGAGCGCGGGTTTCGCCGTCAGCTCCGTTACTCGGCCGCCGCCGTCAGGTACGGAGACAGCTTCCTTGGTGAACGGGCGCCGGTAGGCCGCCTTGACGAACTTGATGTCCGGCCTGGCGATCAGGCAGCCGACGACGCCAAGGACGAGCTGACGACGGAAATTGCCCGTGTCGGTGTCGGCGAACGCGATGATGTCGCCGGTCGCCACCGACAGGCCGCGCCACATCGCGTCGCCCTTGCCCTGCGTCTTGCCGTACTCGGGCATCAGGGCGTTCTCGGAGTACACCTCTACGTTGTAGCCGCGCGCGATCTCGGCGGTCCCGTCGGCTGAGTCCGCGTCCACGACGATCACCTGGTCGATCAGGCCGATGTCCGGGCGCCGCAGGTAGTCGACCTCTTCGAGTACTGAGCCGATGGTCCCGGCCACGTTGCGGGTCGGCAGGATCAGTGAGACTGTGATCTCTCGCTCGCGCTTGAGCTGACCGAGTTCGCCAGCGTCACCGAACTCGCTGTGATGAAAGCTATGTGACCGAAACCAATCGCGTGTTCGC
>JASHXW010000134.1 GCA_030043395.1 Streptosporangiaceae bacterium | reverse complement strand
CACCGTGGCGTCCGCGGTCTCGGCGGCCAGTGCCGCGCGGAGCGCGCGGTCGGTCGCGTAGTCCAGCGCGGAGAACGAGTCATCGAACAGGTAGATCTCCGGCCTGTGCACGATGGCCCGGGCGATCGCCAGCCGCTGCCGCTGGCCACCGGAGACGTTCGTGCCGCCCTGCGCGATCGTGGCGTCGAGCCCGCCTTGCATCTGCGCGACGAAATCCCTGGCCTGGGCGATCTCCAGCGCCCGCCAGAGCTCGGCGTCGGTGGCGTCCGGGTTGCCGTAGCGCAGGTTGGACGCGACCGTCCCGGAGAACAGGTAGGGCCGCTGCGGCACGAGCCCGATCAGCTCGGTGAGGACCGCGGGGTCCATGTCCTTGACGTCGACGCCGTCCACCAGGACCTCGCCGCCGGTCGCGTCGAACAGCCTCGGGATCAGGTTCACCAGCGTCGTCTTGCCGCTGCCGGTGGCGCCGATGATCGCGGTCACCTGCCCGGGCTCGGCGGTCAGCGTGACGTGCTGCACGACGGGCTGTTGCGCCCCTGGATAGTGAAACTCGACATCGCGCAGTTCCAGCTGGCCGTGGACGGCGCCTGGGCTGACCGGCTCCAGCGGCGGCCGGACGGCTGGCTCGGTGTCCAGCACCTCCATGATCCGGTCAGCGCATACCTCGGCGCGCGGCACCATCACGAACATGAAGGTCGCCATCATGACCGACATCAGGATCTGCAGCAGGTACGTCAGATATGCCGTCAGCGCGCCGATCGGCATGGTGCCGTCGGCCACCAGGTGGCCGCCGAACCACAGCACTCCGATGCTGGACAGGTTCAGCACCAGCATCACCGAGGGGAACATCAGCGCCATCAGCCTGCCGGTGCCCAGCGAGACTCCGTACAGCTCAGAGTTCGCCTGCGTGAACCGCTCTGCCTCGCGGCGCTCGCGCACGAACGCGCGAATGACGCGGACGCCGCTGATCTGCTCGCGCATCACCCGGTTGATCTCGTCGAGGCGCACTTGCATCTGGCGGAACAGCGGGCGCATGCGGGAGATGATCAGCGTCACGGTGATGCCCAGCGCGGGCACCGCGACCAGCAGCAGCGAGGAGAGCTTCACGTCCTGGTTCAGCGCCAGGATGATGCCGCCGACGCACATGATCGGCGCGGAAACCATGAGGGTGAACGTCATGATCGCCAGCATCTGCACCTGCTGGACGTCGTTGGTGTTCCGCGTGATCAGCGACGGGCCGCCAAAGTGGCCGGTCTCGCGCGCCGAGAAGGCCAGCACCTTGCGGAACAGGCTGAGCCGCAGGTCCCGGCCCAGCGCCATCGCGGTCCGCGCTCCGAAGTAGACCGCGCCGACCGAGCAGACGATCTGCACGAGCGCGACCCCGAGCATGATCCCGCCTGTGCGCACGATGTAGCTGGTGTCGCCTTGCAGGACGCCATTGTCGATGATGTCGGCGTTCAGCGTCGGCAAGTACAAGGTCGCGAGGGTCTGCAGCAGCTGGAGCACCATCACGAACGAAAGGTCCCTGCGGTAGGGCCGCAGGTAGATGCGAAACAGTCGGATCAGCAAGGTCTCTCGCTCGGGTTGGAGGGCTAGCAGTTTTCTGGCGCGTCGTCGGTTTCCGCGGGCAGTCGGCCCGAGTCAGGATGGGTTGTCCGGCTCGGGAATGCAACCGGATTCGCCGTGGGCGTGACAATGGCCGGGGGGCTCGCAGCACAGCTGGCTGAACGCCTGCCTCATCAGCGGCGCGAGCGCGGTAGGCGGGTCAGCGCTGAGCCAGCGAACCATCGCGGCATGCATCGCGGCGGTCGCGGCTCCGGCCATGACCTCTGGGAACATGTCGGCCTGGCCGGCGAGGCCGAGTCGGTCGGCGATGGCGGCGGCTAGCTCCTGCTGGGTCGCGTATTGCGTGCGCAGGTGCTCTCCCTGCAGCGCGGCTGAGCGGATGGCCAGCCGCACGCCCTCGATCCAGTAAGGATCGGGAGCCTGCTCGGCCTTGCCATGAGACTCGAGTACCGCGTTCAGGATCGCGTCCCGAAGCGGCTCTAGGGGCGGTCGCGCCCGCAAGGCAGCGCCGATCCTGCGCCCGCGCTCCATGGCCAGCGCGCAGATCGCCTCGTTCTTGCTGGCGAAGTAATTGCTGAACGTCCGGCTTGAGACGCCCACCTCGGCGGCGATGTCCTCGACCAGGACGTTGTCCAGGCCGCGCTCGACCGCCAGCCGCATGGCCGCGACGCTGAGCGCCCTGCGCGTCGCGGCCTTCTTGCGCTCGCGCAGGCTCGCCGTACTCTGCCCTGCGTCCCGGTCGGTCATCGTCACGGGCTTGATCCTAGCAAATCTTTCCCGATGCGAAAAATTTCAGATTGCGCAACAAGCTCCCGTCACGGGATGCGGAGCCACGAAGGGCCATGTCGCATTTTCGCTAGACCGCGACCGCTCTGAGCGCCGATGCTGGCTAGGTGCATGAGGACACGGAGCGCTGCATCAGGGCCGTCCAGAGCAAGGACGCCAGGTTCGACGGCTGGTTCTTCACTGCCGTCGTGACCACGGGCATCTACTGCCGGCCGAGCTGCCCAGTAGTACCGCCCAAGCCGCAGCACATGCGCTTCTTCCCTAGTGCCGCAGCCGCGCAGCAGGCTGGCTTCCGTGCGTGCAAGAGGTGCAGGCCGGACGCCAGCCCGGGCTCGCCGCAGTGGAACGAGCGCGCGGACCTGGTAGCCAGGGCGATGCGCTTCATCGCCGACGGCGTGGTGGACCGCGAGGGCGTCGCGGGCCTGGCGGCCAAGCTCGGATACAGCGTCAGGCAGGTCGAGCGGCAACTCCTGGCCGAGCTCGGCGCTGGCCCGCTGGCACTGGCGCGGGCACAACGCGCCCAGACCGCGCGGCTGCTGATCGAGACCACCGCGCTGCCCATGGGCGACGTCGCCTTCGCCGCGGGCTTCCCCACGATCAGGACCTTCAACGACACCGTCCTTGAGGTCTTCGCGATGCCCCCGACTGAGCTGCGCCGCCGCGCTGCTGGCACTCGCCGCCTGGCTGGCCTGAAGGCCGCGGGACCTGGCGGAGATCCCAGGTCGGCGAAGGACGCTCGGGCAGGGTCGCTGGCCACGCTCTCGCTGCGGCTGCCCTTCCGGGCTCCGATGTGCCCGGACAACCTGTTCGGCCACTTGGTGGCCACCGCCATACCAGGCGTCGAGGAGTGGCGCGACGGCGCCTACCGGCGCACGTTGCGGCTGCCGCACGGCTACGGCGTCGTGTCGCTGGCGCCGGGCCCTGAGTACATCGGCTGCCAGCTAGCGCTGACGGACTTGCGCGACCTGGCCATGGCGATCAGCCGCTGTCGCCGTCTGCTCGACCTCGACGCCGACCCGGTCGCGGTCTGCGATCAGCTCAGGGGCGACGAGGCGCTGCGGCCGCTGATCGACAAGGCCCCAGGGCGGCGGATCCCGCGCACCGTGGACGCCGCCGAGCTGGCGATCCGGGCGGTGATCGGCCAGCAAGTCTCGACATCAGCCGCCAGGACGCACGGCGCGCGCGTGGCGCAGCGTCTTGGCGAGCAGATCGAGGACCCGGCCGGCGGGCTGACCAGGCTGTTCCCGGACATGGCCGTTCTCGCCCAGGCGACCGGGCCAGTCATCGCGATGCCGGCCGCCCGGCAGCGGACGCTCGCCCACCTGGCGAGCGCCCTGGCCAGCGGTCAGATCGATCTCGGGCCCGGCGCGGACTGGCAGCTCGCCAGGGAGCAGCTTGCCGCCGTACCCGGGCTCGGCCCGTGGTCGGTCGAGCTGATCGCGATGCGCGGCCTCGGTGACCCGGACGCCTTCACGGCGACTGACCTGGGCGTGCGCCAGGCCGCCGCGGCCCTGAGCCTGCCGGCTTCCCCCGCCAGCCTGGCCAGGCGGGCCGCCGCCTGGCGGCCCTGGCGCAGTTACGCGGTGCAGTACCTGTGGGCGGTCCTGGACCATGCCATCAACCGGCTTCCGGCGGCGTGAATGTCCAGGCTCGCGATGAGATCCCAACACTGGCTAAGTGCCCGGGCTAGCCTGGCGGGCACAGTAGGAAGGGTGGTTCGTTCATGACTGCGGTGACATCTACCGGCCGGCGGTGCAATGCCGTGGTGGACAGCCCGATCGGGCAGCTCACCCTGGTCGCCAAGGATGGCGCGCTGGCGGGGCTGTACATGGAGGTGTCGCGGCACCGGCCGGACGCCGCGACTCTCGGCGTGCCAGTCGGGATCGACGCGGCTGCCGTGCTCGAGGACGCGGCCGAGCAGCTGGCGGCTTACTTCGCCGGAGAGCTGACCAGCTTCGACCTTCCGCTGACCATGGAGGGATCGGGGTTCCAGCGCTCGGTATGGAAGGAGCTGCGCGAGATCCCGTACGGGCAGACCATCTCCTACGGGGAGCTGGCCAGGCGGATCGGGCAGCCAAGCGCGTCTCGCGCCGTAGGCCTGGCGAACGGCAGGAACCCGATCTCGATCGTGGTGCCCTGCCACCGCGTCATCGGCTCGAACGGCAGCCTGACCGGCTTCGGAGGCGGCATCGACCGCAAGCGCTTCCTGCTGACGCTCGAGCAGCGAACTGCCGGCCAGACGCTCTTGTGACGCCGACTGCCCGCATGGCCGTTCATTATGGGCTGGCCTTACCTGGCGGTAATATCGGACTTACCGGATCTGATGGCGTTTCGTTGTGGCTACTGACGCGATGACAGGTTAGCGTGGTCTACCTGTCCCCGCGTTGTTCCGCGCGGGGACGGGCGCACGTATCCCTGGCCGGAGCTGGCAGGCACATGGAACCTGGCATCTTGGACCGCACGGCCGGT
>JASHXW010000133.1 GCA_030043395.1 Streptosporangiaceae bacterium | reverse complement strand
CTGCCTGATCACGCTCCCGCTGGAGAGCGTCCGCGTGCTCGGCTGCGCGGGTAGCACCAGGTCCACGTACCTGGCGCCGAACAACGTGGTCGGCAGCATCAGCGCGGACACGTTGGAGGGGATCCAGTGCAGCTGGCCAGGCTGGATGGCCAGCTCCAGCCTGGCTCCCCTACCGTCCGCGGTGACTTGCCTGACCTGGCCCACCTGCACGCCGCGCACCATCACCTGCGCGCCAGGGTGCATCTCGTTGCCTGCGCTGGCGGTATAGAGCGTGACCATCGCCGCCGAAGTGAACTTCTGCTGGTAGGCCAGCACGGCCAGCCACGCCAGCAAGGCCAGCACCAGCAAGAAGGCCGCGCCGCCGAGTCGCCGGCGCGCCTTCAGCCAGCGCTCCGAATGCCTCATCCGGTCACCCGCACCGTGGTGGTGGCGCCCCAGATTGCCAGGCTCATGAAGAAGTCGATGATGTTGATCATCACGATCGCGGTGCGCACCGCCCGGCCGACTGCGATGCCCACGCCAGCCGGCCCGCCTTTAGCCCGGTAGCCGTAATAGCAGTGCACCAGGATCACCACGACGCTGAAGATCAGCACCTTCAGGAACGACCAGAGCACGTCGACCGGCGACAGGAACAGCCCGAAGTAGTGGTCGTAGGTGCCAGAAGACTGCCCTTCGAAGTCCACGGTGATCAGCTCTGAGCCGAAGTAGGAGCTGACCAGGCCAATCGCGTACAGCGGGATGACCGCCACCGCGCCCGCGATGATCCTCGTGGTCACCAGGTAGGGCAGGCTGGGCACGCCCATGCCCTCCAGCGCGTCGATCTCCTCGTTGATGCGCATCGAGCCGAGCTGCGCGGTGAAGCCCGCGCCGACTGTGGCGGAGAGCGCGAGGCCAGCCACCAGCGGGGCGATCTCGCGGGTGTTGAAGTACGCGGACACGAACCCGGTGAACGCCGAGGCGCCGATCTGGTTCAGCGCGGCATACCCCTGCAGGCCGACGACCGTGCCCGTGAAGAGCGTCATCGCGATCATCACGCCGACAGTGCCGCCGATCAGCGCGAGCGCGCCGCTGCCGAAGCTGACCTCGGCCAGGAGCCTGAGCACCTCGCGCATGTACCGCCTGATCGCGCGGGGCGTCCAGGCGAGCGCCCGGACGTAGAACGAGAGCTGGTCGCCGAGCATGTCGAGCCAGCCCAGGCTCCGGTCAAGCTGCGTGCCGAGCCTTTCCGGCCAGCCCGCAGGATCCGCTGGTCCGGCCTGGTCCTGGCCGGCCGGGCCCGGATCGCTGGTAACGGCAGCCATCAGCTCACACGCCCTTCGGCGGAACGATCTTCAGGTAGATCGCGGTCAGCACCAGGTTCACGAAGAAGAGCAGGATGAACGTGATCACCACCGACAAGTTGACCGCCTCGCCGACTCCCTTGGGTCCCGGCTTCGGGTTGAGCCCGCGGTCCGCCGCGACCACGCCGGCGATGAACCCGAAGATCAGCGCCTTGATCTCGCTGATGTACAGGTCGGGCAACTGCGCGAGGGACGAGAAGCTCGCCAGGAACGAGCCCGGGGTTCCGTGCTGGAGGAAGACGAAGAAGAAGTAGCCGCCGAGCACCCCCACCACGGAGACCAGGCCATTCAGCAGCACTGCGACGCCGGATGCGGCCAGCACCCGGGGCACGATCAGGCGCTGGATGGGCGAGACGCCCATCACCTCCATCGCGTCCATTTCCTCGCGGATCGTGCGGGCGCCGATGTCGGCGCAGATAGCCGAGCCGCCGGCGCCGGCGATCAGCAACGCGACGATCAGCGGGCTGGCTTGCTGCACGACGGCGAGGACGCTAGCGGCGCCGGTGAACGACTCGGCGCCAAGCTGCTGGGTCAGCGACCCGACCTGCAGCGTGATGACCGCGCCGAACGGGATGGACACGAGCATCGAAGGCAGGATCGTGACGCTGGCGATGAACCAGAACTGCTCGATCAGCTCGCGGACCTGAAACGGCCGCCTGAACGTCAGCGACAGCACGCTGGCGGCGAGCGCGAACAGCCTGCCGGTCTGGCGCAGCGCTCCGGCGCCGGGGACCTGGCGGCCCGGGCGGGACTCAGTTTCCTGGGTGTCCTGGCTAGTCACGTTCCGCTGCCTCCCGGCCAGTGCGGTGGCCACCCACGCTCGCGCCGTGGTGGCGGCGGGTTGTCGTCGTCCGGCTCGCCTTCGTACTCGTACTCTTCCTCGCGGGTGAACCTGGCGCGGCGGGAATGCCGGGCGCCGGGGCCGCGGGCGTGGCCTGCGTCGCCCGCACGTCCTGCCGGGCCGCCAGGAAGTTGCACTGTCGCGGGCGGGGCGGCGCTCGCGACTGCCTCGTAGCTCGCGGCTTCCGCCGGAAGGTCGGCCAGGATGGCCTGCCTGGCCGAGTCGGGCAGCGTGTGCAGCATGCCCATCACCCTGGCCATCCGCCGCCGCACGGCCCGCCGCTCAGGCAGGCCAGGGCTGGGCACCAGCTGCGGCACTAGTGCGGGCAGCTCGGCCGTGCCCGCGTCCGACCCGCTCGCCTGCTCAAGGGCCAGGGTTGCCTCGTCCTTCTCCTCCGACATGCCGATCGGCCCCACCCGCCGGCCATTCACGAACTGCGTGATCACCGGGTTGTCGCTGGTGAGGAGCACCTCGCGCGGACCGAACATGACCAGGTTGCCGCGGAACAGCATCCCGATGTTGTCCGGCACGGTCCTGGCGATCTGGATGTCGTGGGTAACGATCAGGATCGTCGCGTCGATCTCTGCGTTCAGGTCGATGAGCAGCTGGGACAGGTACGCGGTGCGGACCGGGTCAAGGCCGGAGTCCGGCTCGTCGCACAGGATGATCTGCGGGTCGAGAACGAGCGCGCGAGCCAGCCCGGCCCGCTTGCGCATCCCGCCCGAAATCTCGCCGGGGAACTTATGCCCTTCGCCGGCCAGCCCGACCATGTCCATCTTCTGCAGCACGG
>JASHXW010000132.1 GCA_030043395.1 Streptosporangiaceae bacterium | reverse complement strand
GGAACGATCCCCGACTCCCGGACCGAGGTAGGCGGCTGCGCGTGCGGGTCGATCTCGGCGAGCACGTCCGCGGCGACCGCCATGATCTCGGCCGGCGTACGGTAGTTGACGGTCAGCTCAGCCAGCCGCCAGCGGTCCGCCACATGCGGCTCGAGCGCCTGGGACCACGAGGCCGACCCGGAGAGATCACCGGTTTGGGCCACGTCCCCGACCAGCGTCATCGACTTGACCGGGCATCGCCGCATCACCATGCGCCACGCCATCGGCGAGAGTTCCTGCGCCTCGTCCACGATCACGTGGCCGAACGCCCACGTCCGGTCGCCCGCCGCCCGCTCCGCCGGGGTCAGGTAGGCGTCAGCGTCATACCTGGCCGCTAGCCTGGCGGCGTCCAGCATGTCGGCGCCCATCAGGATCTCGGGGTCGTCCTCGTCGTCCCGGCCGATGATCTCCAGCACGCCCTGGGCGTAGGCCTCCTGCTCTTCGCGCTTGCGGCGCGCCGCCGCCTTGGCCGCGCGGTCGTCCTCGCCGAGCAGCTCGGCGGCCTCGTCGAGGAGCGGGACATCGGCCGGCGTCCATGGCGACCCGGCCGGGCGTCGCAGCAGGTCTCGCTGTGTAGCGGTCAGCGACGGCGCTGCGGTGGCCAGCAGCCGCTGCGAGGCCCACAGGTCGGCGATGAGCTGCTGCGGCGTGAGCACCGGCCACAGCCGGCCGATGGCGCCGCGGACCTCGGGGTCGTCGCTTAGCTCGGAGCGCAGGTCGTCGATGTCGGCCCGGCCCATGAGGTTGCCGCCGCCGCGCGGGTCAGCGCCGAGCTTGCCGGCCACCACCCGCGCGAGCTCGTCGAGCATCTCGCGCACGAAGATCTGCCGCGCCTGGTTGTGCGGGCGCCGCGACCTTCGCGCGCGCTCGCGCGCCCGGGATACGGACTGCCTGCTGAGCCGGTAGTTCTCATTTTCGAAACGAAGCTCCAGTCCCTCATGTGGTGCCCGCTGCCGGTCGCGCACTGCGCTGGCCACGACCTTGGCCATCGCGGCCAGGCCCTTGACCAGCGCGACCTCGTCGGGCTCGGTGCCATTCGCGACGATCCCTGGCATCATGTCGCCGACGGTGGACAGCAGCACGCTGGTCTCACCGAGCGACGGAAGCACCTGGCCGATGTAACGCAGGAAGGTGGCATTCGGCCCGATCACCAGAACTCCGCGCTTCTCCAGCTGCCGCCGGTACGTGTAGAGCAGGTAGGCGGTCCGGTGCAGGGCGACCGCTGTCTTGCCGGTACCCGGACCGCCCTGGACGACCAGCACGCCGGACAGCCCCGACCGGATGACGTGGTCTTGCTCAGCCTGAATGGTCTCGACGATGTCGCGCATGCGGCCGGTACGGGTCATGTTCAGCGCCGCGAGCAGCGACGACTCGCCGGTCAGGCCCTCGTGCTTGCCGGGGTCGGCGATGGCGAGGTCCAGGACCTCGTCGTCCAGGCGGGAGACCAGCCGGCCACGGGTCGTGATGTGCCGCCGGACCCGGACATCTCCAGGGGATGCGGCCGTCGCCAGGTAGAACGGCCGGGCCGCGTCCGCCCGCCAGTCCATCAGGAGCTGGTCGTAGTCGTCGTTGTCGGCGTGCATGCCGAGCCGGCCAATGTAGGTCCTCGCGCCACTGGCGAATTCCAGCCGGCCGAAGCAAAGCCCGTTCTCGGCCGCGTCAAGCTGGCCGAGCTGCTGCCGGTACATCACGGTCAACGCCTCGCGCTCGGTCCGCGCCGCGGGCGTGCCGCCAGCCTGCCTGAGCACGCCGGCCAGCCGCTCGGCCGCGCGGCCCCTCAGCTGGTCGAGCCGGTCGTACAGCCTGGTGATGTACTCCTGCTCGCTGTCCAGCTCGAGCACGGTCTGCTCCTGTACTGACAAGCGAGCCCCCTCTCACGCGGTGAAAAAAGCGCCCATACATCTTAGTCGAGCCCGCAAAGGTCAGCCCGAATCCAAGTCACGCTTCGCTGGGAGTCCTGATCGCGATCGCGGTGTGCAGCTCTGCCTCCTGCTCAAGCAGGATCGTCCGGACGCGCCTGGTCATGCTGCCGGTCCCGGACCGGTTGATCGCGGCGCTTGTAGCGGCGAGCGTCACCTCGTCAGGGAACATGGCGGGATACAGCAGCAGCGCCAGGCGCCGCGCCACCCGGTCACCGCGCGCGTCGGCCGCGTCCCTGGCGTTCAGTTCCGGCAGCGCCTCGGTGAAGTAGCGGTCGCGGTAGCCGACGAGCAGCTGTTCCTGGCCGGGAACCCAGAAGCCTTCCGCGTGCGCCCGGCCCATTCGCTGGCTCGTGTCTCTCGCAAGGGCGGCGATCCAGGCATTTTCCTTAGCTTCTGGATCGGGACAGCCTGCTGCTGCGGTGGCGCGCAGCGCCTCGCCGGAGACTCGGTCGGCCGCGGTCAGCGCGTCGAGATCGGAGTCTTCGGCAAGTCCGCGGGTCGCAAGAGCCCGGACGAGGGCGGCGCGTACGGTGAGGTCCGCGGCGACGTCCGCGAGCGCGCCGAGCTCCGCGCGGGCTGATGCCGCGTCCGCTCGGGCTGATGCGGCGTCGAGCAACGCGCGGACTTCGCCGAGCTGCGCCGCGCTCTGCGCGCTCGCGGCGAAGCCAGCGAGCAGGACGAGCTGCATCGCGGTGGTCACGAACGGCCGGGTGGCCGCACGCAGCGCGGCGCCGGCGATCAGCTCGCGAGCTTCCTCTCGACCGGCGGCCTGCAGGTACCTGTTCGCGCAGATGACGGCACGGGTGAGCAGGGCCTCGGCGGCCGCCGGCTGCAGGTCCTCGTAGCCCTCTTCGCTGCTAATGGTCAGCCGGCGAGCGACCAGCGCGGCGTAGTCGGCCGGGGCCAGCTTGCCGGACAGGACCATATACCAGGCGGCGCTCCAGCACGCGGCTTCGGTGAGCGGGTCACCGAGGTCGAAGCCCACTTCGCTCAGCGCGGCTAGCGACCCTTCGTCGAGCGTGACCTGAGCGAGCGCCCGGTCCCCCGCGTTAGGAATGATCGCAGCGGGTACCGGTTCGCCCGCCAGCCCGGGCACGCTGGTGGTTGTGCCGGTCCACTCGACCGGCACGGTGCGACGGTGCCACAGCCGAGGGCGCGCTCCGGCGGCGATGTCCGCCCAGTCGTACAGCGCGACGGCGATCCGGTGCGTGCGCGGGAGGTCTTGCGCGATGGCCAGCGCTGCGATCTTGCCGTCCGGGGTTTCGGTGAGCTGCGCGCTCAGGATCGGGACGCCGGTACTGCGGAGCCATTCATCGGCCCAGCTGGCCAGGTCACGCCCCGATGCGGCTGACCAGCACGCGAGGAGATCGTCGAGGCAGCCCGTGCCGACCTCCGCGAACTTGGTCAGGTAATCGGCCAGGCCCTTGGTGACCGCGGCGTCGCCGATGAGGGCGGCGAGCTGGCGGACGATCGCGGTGCCCTTCAGGTAGGTAATCGCGTTCGGCCGCTCGGTCGCCTGGGCCATCGTCGCGACGGGCGAGGACAGCGGCTCGGTGGTGGGGAGCTGATCGGCCCGCAGGAACCGCAACTTCTCGGCGAAGGAGAAGGCTGCCCAGCCCGCGTCGTCGTGGTAGCTCACGTAGGTGGCGAGCGACTCCTCCAGCCACAGGTCGTCCCACCAGCCAACGCCGACCATGCAGCCGAACCAGAGATGGGCGACCTCATGCGCGGCGATCATCCTCGCGAAGTCGTCATCGGGATCTGCCAGGCGCCCGAGCAGGTCCTCGCCCACGATCATCATCCCGGCGATGGTGGCGGCCCTGTACGGCACATCGGGGAACGCGACGATGTCGTACTTGGGGAAGGGGCACGATACGCCGAGCACCCGCTCGTACCGGACAAGGGCGTCGCCTGCCAGCTCGCAGTACCTGGCGAGGTGGCCAGCCGCCGTCTGGGTCATCGCGGAGCGTCCGTAGCTCGCGAGCACGACCTTCGAGCGATCTCCGGTTCCCTGCGGAACGGGCATGAGGCGAAATGCCCCGGCCGCGAAAGAGAAGTCCGCAGGTCTCATGCGCACGGGCGTGAACTGCCAGGTACCAGCCTCGCCCGCTGGCGGGCGCTCGACGGCCGCGCCGCTGGCGATGCAGGTCCAGCCAGCAGGAGCGCGCAGTGACAGCGTCACCTCGGCGAGCATGTCGGGCTGGTCGAAGCAGCAGAACAGGTCGGGTGCCCCGGTCGGGTAGGCGAAGGCCAGCAGGTACTCGGCGCCATCGGACGGATCGGTGAAGCGGGTCAGGACGCGCTCAGGTACGTCGAACTCGACGACCAGATCGTTCTCCGCCGCGAGTCCGGTGAGCCTGAGCCGTCCGTCGGCAGGCGGATCAAGCGACGCGCCATTGAGCGCAGCGCCGCCGGCTCCCCCGTCCGCCGTCCCGATGGCCCCGGTCAGCTCGGCGAAGGTTTCGGCACCGGGGTCACCGCAGCGGAACCGGATCCGGGTACGTGACCTAACCGGCGTTACCGTGAGGTCGAGTGAGACGTCGTAGGAGTCGACGGTGACCAGCCCAGCGCGCTTGCGCGCTTCAGCTTCCGTGAGCGCGGGCACTAGCCCTCCAGGCGGGGATCGGTGCCCCGCGGCCCGAAGCCCGCGCCGGTCGGCAGCTTCGGATCCCAGTCGAAGACGACCTCGTTATCCTCCTCCCCGATCAGGACCTCGGCGCCGGGTTCAGCCCCTGCCTTGGCCAGGGCTTCCTCGATGCCCAGCTTGGCGAGGCGGTCGGCGAGGTAGCCGACCGCCTCGTCGTTGCTGAAGTCGGTCTGCCTGATCCAGCGCAGCGGCTTGGCGCCGCGGATCAGGAACGCGTTCGGCCCGGTGCGGACAAGCTCGAAGTCCGGTCCAGCGACCGGCTCGGGCCGGATCACCAGCCTCGTCGGCAGTGGCTCCGGCATCGCCTTCCTGGCCTCGGCGATGATCGCCGCCAGCGCGAAGGCCAGCTCGCGTAGCCCTTCGCCGGTTGCCGCCGAGACCTGGTAGACCGGTAGTCCCCTGGCGACCACGTCGGGGGTGACGATCTCCGCCAGGTCCCTGGCCTCAGGCACGTCGATCTTGTTGAGCACGACCACCCGCGGCCTGCTGGCCATGCCTGCCCCGGTGAGCTCGTCGTACGCCGCCAGCTCAGCCTCGAGGACATCGAGATCTGACAAAGGATCACGGCCAGGCTCATCCGTCGCGCAGTCAATGACGTGGACCAGGACGGTGCACCTCTCGACGTGCCGCAGGAAGTCCAGGCCGAGGCCACGGCCTTCGCTGGCGCCGGGGATCAGGCCGGGCACGTCAGCGACCACGAACTGGGTTTCGCCGGCCTCGACTACGCCGAGGTTCGGAGTAAGGGTGGTGAACGGGTAGTTCGCGATCTTCGGGCGAGCCGCCGACATGGCGGAGATCAGCGATGACTTGCCCGCGTTCGGGAACCCGACCAGGCCAGCGTCGGCGATCGTCTTCAGCTCGAGCAGCAGGTCCAGGTGCTGGCCTGGCTCGCCGCGCAGCGCGAAGCCGGGTGCCTTGCGCTTGGTTGACGCCAGCGCGGCGTTGCCAAGCCCGCCATGCCCGCCCTGCGCCGCGACGAACTCAGTTCCCGCGCCGATCAGGTCCGCGAGCACCTCGCCGTCGGAGTCCTTGACCACGGTGCCGTCCGGGACGCTGACAACCAGGTCAGCTCCGTCGGCGCCGTTGCGGTTCGATCCCGCGCCTGC
>JASHXW010000131.1 GCA_030043395.1 Streptosporangiaceae bacterium | reverse complement strand
ACGGCGAACGCCAGTATCACTAGCGCAGCCGCCTGCACTGCGAGGAGCACGACGAAGAACTCGGTGAGGCCGGGCAGCACGCTGGCTTGCGGCCCGGAGCGCTTGTCCGCCCATGCGCTCGCCACCGCCGCGAAGACGAGCGCCACGATCCCGGCCACCAGGACGCCCACGCACCAGCGCGATGCGCTGGCACCCTTTCGTGGCTCGCCGGAGCCAGCCAGCGTGACCCTGTCACGGTCGCAGAATGGCGCCACGGTCGACAGGACCGCCGCCAGCAGCACAACCGCCGCCACTGCGGTCGCGATCCACCGCACGGCTTGCGGGTGACCGGCCGGCCAGGCGGCGATGATCGCTGCGCTCGCGCATCCCGCCGCGATGTGCATGCCGCGCTGGCGGCTGACCAGGGCCTTGCCGTTCCAGAAGCCGCGCTGCGCGAGCAGCCAGTTCTGCGCTGGCGCGGGTTCCGCATGGCTCTGCCTGGCCTCGTACTTGTTCGTGGTCGACTGGCTGATCCACGCCAGCGCGGCGATCAGCACACCGACGGCCACGAGGGCGAGGTCGACGCGCCAGCCAGCAGTCCATCCGCCATACCAGCCCAGCCAGCTCGGTAGCATCCCCGGACGGCCGGCCGCCTGCCAGGCGACCAGGTTCAGGGCCACGGACGACGCCGAGCCGACCAGCTCGATGGTCGCGGTTAGCGCCAGGAGCCGGAGCAGGGCGCCAGCCAGTGAGTGCATCCGGTCCTGATGCGCTCGTGCAGGCGCTGCCGGATCCTGGGCAGGCGAATGACGGGGTGGCAGCATGAAATAGGCGATGTTGAACAGCATGAACGGGGCCAGCAACGCCCATGAGGCGGCGGCCAGCGGACTGTCGGTCAAGCCGCTCCAGGAATAGGCCTCAAGCTTCCACGGCACGCTCGGCCTGCCTGCTCCGTACGGGCTCCACCGGCGGAAGAAGCCGGCGACATCGTCGCCGGCCACCTGCACGGCGATCGGCTGCTCAAGCATCGCCGGCCCACCGCCTCCTGAGATGCCCTGGACGCGCAACTCGGTGACCCGCTGGTCAGCTAGTCCCACGTCGATCAGGGCACCCGCCGCGCCGGCCAGCGCCGGGCTGGTCTGGTCGCCTTGGGCGAAGCCCCAGGCCGCATCGAACCCGAGCGCAACCACCGAGCGCTGATCTGGAGCTGAGTTCATGGAAGAGAAGTGTTACCGAAAATGGTCGGCCGCTCTACTCCACGCGGGATCATCGGCCAGGTTGTCGGCAATACGGTCATGGAAGCTCCGGCGCCGCAACGCGTTCTCGATGTCGGCGACCACCCGGCTCAGCGAGTAGGGAATTTCCTGCTCAATCTCCGCCACCGCCGCCTCGGTCGCTCGCCACTCGGCGACGAGCAGGGGCATCATGCCTCGCGCCTTCGCTGTCAGCGTCACCTTCTTGCTGCGGGCATCGGCTCCGACCGTGGTCCGCACCAGCCCGGCCGCACGCATGGCGGCGACCTTCTGGCTCATGGCCGAGTGCGTCCGCTGGACCGACTCCGCCAGCTCGGTGATCGTCATCGGACCGCGAAGATCCAGCCTGATCAGCTCCATCACCCAGTTCGGCTTCAGCCCTTCGATGCGCCGCTCGGCGTAGATGCGGGAGATCTCGTCGTCCATTGCCTGCAGCAGCAGGCGTAGCGGCCGCCACTGACCTTGCTCGGTCGGGTCGGGAGCGGTGTCCTCAGTCACCATCGCCAAATTGTAACAGCACTTACGTAAGTGCTGTTACAATCGGGTCAACCCCCCGGCCAGTCAGGAGCGCTCCGCCGTGCCACGAATCAGTCGCCTGTTCGCGGACATCAGCCCCTTGCGGCAGTCCCGGCCATTCCGGCGGTTGTGGATCGGATCGGGACTGTCCTCCATCGGCACTGCGCTCACCTATTTCGCCGTCCCCCTGCAGGTCTACGACCTGACGCACTCGTCGTTCGAGGTCGGGGCCATCGGCCTTGCGCAGATGATCCCCACGCTCACTATCGGCTTGTTCGGCGGCTCGCTCGCCGACGCGTTCGACCGCCGCAAGGTAGTCCTGGTCACCAGTTGCTGCCTGTCCGCCGTGTCCGCCGGGCTGGCGGCGCAGGCGTTCGCCGGGCTGAACCAGGTCTGGCTGATCTATGCCCTGGTCGCGATCCAGTCCTCGCTCAGCGCGATTAGCGGCCCGGCCAGGCAGACCTTCGCGCCGAATCTGCTCAGCGCCGACCTGCTTCCGGCCGGCCTTGCGCTGAACCGGATCAACATGCAGGTCATGCTGACCGTCGGCCCAGCACTCGCGGGCCTGATCGCAGCGACGCCAGCGCTCGGGCTGCGGGCGTGCTACCTGGTCGACGCGCTGAGCTTCGCCGGCTCGCTGTACGGGGTCGCCGGACTGCCCCCGCAGCCGGCGCACGCCGGCGCGGCCCGGCCAGGGCCGCGCGCCGTTGCCGAGGGAGTGGCTTTCATCCGCCGCAACCAGGTACTGGCCGGGGCGTTCCTGGCCGACCTCAATGCAACCGTGTTCGCCCTGCCAATCGCCCTGTTTCCCGCGATCAACGCCGAGCGGTTCGGCGGCAACCCCACCACCCTGGGCTTGTTCACCGCCGCCATCGGCGTCGGTGGCCTGATCAGCGCCGGACTGTCCGGGCCGATCAGGCATGTCCGCCGGCAAGGCCGGGCGATGCTCTTCATGGTCGCCATCTGGGGAGCGGCCTTCGCCGGCTTCGCGGTCGCGCCGACCCTGTGGCTGACGCTGAGCCTGCTGGCGATCGCCGGAGCCGCGGACGTCTTCACGGTCGTCTTCCGCAGTTCCATGGTCCAGACCGTCACGCCTGACCAGCTTCGCGGCCGCGTGACGGCCGCGGACTACGTTGTCGGGGCTGGCGGCGGCCAGATCGGCAACCTCGAGGCCGGAGCGCTGGGCTCGCTGACGACGCCGGTCATCAGCGCCTTCGCCGGAGGACTCGCGACTGTCGCCGGAGCCCTCGTGATCGGGCTGGCGCTGCCCGCGTTCACCCGCTACAAGCGCGGGCAGCCCGACGCGCCCGCGCCAGAGGCAGAGGCAGCGGCAGCCGTGCCGCCCGATTCGGAGCTGAGCGAGGAGGATGCGCTCCGCTTATCATTCCAGGCATGGCAAGCAAGCGGGGAGCCTCACCGGTCGTCGTCGCGACGATAACTGCGGCGATAGCGCTCGGCACGATAGCGGCGAGGCGGGCCGGCTACTCCAGCATCCCCGGCTGGACTATCGTCCGCTGCCGCGACGGGCACCTGTTCACGACCCTCTGGATCCCTGGCGCGTCAGTCAAGTCCCTTCGGCTTGGCCTGGTGCGGTTCCAGTACTGCCCCGTCGGCAAGCACTGGACGTCGGTGCGCCCGGTCAAGGACGCCCAGCTCACGCAGGACGAGCTGATCATCGCCGGGCAGCACCGCGACATCCCGATCCCATGAGTCCTTCAGAGGTTGGCAGAAATAACCTTTGACAACCTCAAGTAATCCGGAATATGGTTGAGGCACTCAACAGTTGACATAGGCAAGGTGCCATGAACCCGCACCGACGGATAGCAGGCGAAGGGAGGCGACAGTGAGCTGGTGCCCCGGTGGTGAGCCGCTCGATACCGACATCTTCGATGCCATGACCGAGCTGATCACGCACTTGATGCA
Source organism: Streptosporangiaceae bacterium (assembly GCA_030043395.1). The sequence goes on along the minus strand of JASHXW010000131.1, from coordinate 3,019 downwards.
GCGAGGCGAAAAGCTCGCCGATCGCTATCAGTTCCCGGTGTCCTGCATGAAGGCCTTGCGTCAGCTTGACGGCACAGTGTCCATGAAGGACCTGGGCCAGCGGCTGCACTGCGACCCATCCTTCGTGACCATGATCGCCGACGCCCTCGAGGGACGTGGGCTGGCCAGGCGAGAGCCGAGTCCGACCGACCGGCGGATCAAGAACCTCGTGCTCACGCCTCGCGGCCTTGAGATCAAGGCAGCCTTGGAGCAGGAGATGCTGCGCCAGATGCCGTGGTCGCGCGCCCTCGACGAGGAGGAGCGCAAGCAATTCCTCGACCTGGTCCGCAAGATGAACAGGACACTCGCGGCCGAGCTGAGCTCGCCGGTCGCATCCGCCACCGAGTGCGCCGGGGAGGTGACCTCAGCAATCGACGCCGCAACGCCGGTCGCTCCCTGACCAGGCACGCGGCCCGGTAAAGCCGACAATCGCAACTGCGCTGATTCCCTGGCCATCAGGTTGCTGACAGCGCGAACGCCGACCTAGCGCACCAGGGTTCATCGGCAGCGATCACATACACGGGGCATCCGCCGCGATCCACGCGGCCGGTACACGAAGCCAGATCTGAACTTCCACTTTCTTGCGCGCCCGACCATGCCTGGTCGTGGCGTAGGACCTGCACGCCCAAACGAAGGTTAGGAGACCGCTGTGTCCTCGACACATACGGCTACCGGCCGGGCGAATCCTCCCGGCGCAGTTGCCGCGCCTGAGGCGCCCGGCGCCCACGGCCACCGCCACCTCGGCCTGGCCCTGATAGTCATCGCCACCGCCCAGCTCATGGTCGTGCTCGACTCGGCCATCGTCAACGTCGCCCTGCCGCACATTCAGCGCGCGCTGGGCTTTAGCGGCAGCGGCCTGGAATGGGTCGTCACCGCCTACGCGGTCACGTTCGGTGGCCTGCTGCTACTCGGCGGGCGCTCCGGCGACCTGCTCGGCCGGCGGAGGATCTTCATCATCGGCCTGCTCGTGTTCTCCATCGCGTCCCTGCTCGGCGGCTTCGCGAACAGTGAGGCCTGGCTGCTCACCGCAAGGGCCGTCCAGGGAGTTGGCGGCGCGATGGTCGCGCCGACAGCGCTGGCGCTGATCACCACCACGTTCCCCGAAGGCCCGCAGCGCAACAGGGCGATGGGCGTCTATGCGGCCATGAGCGGCGGCGGCGCCGCGGTCGGACTGGTCGCTGGTGGCCTGCTCACGACCTACGTGTCCTGGCGGTGGGTGCTGTTCGTGAACGTGCCGATCGGCATCGTCACGGCGATCCTGGCCCGCTGGGTGCTAGCCGAGTCCACCAGGCGCCGCGGCCGGTTCGACCTGCCCGGCGCCATCACCGCCACGGCCGGCGTGGCGTCCCTGGTCTACGGGCTATCCAACGCCAGCACCGACCAGCACGGAGTCTCGCACTGGGGTGACCCTAAGGTCGTCATCTCGCTGGTGGCGGCGGTCGTCTTGCTGACGGCCTTCACGGTCATCGAATCGCGCAGCCAGCATGCACTGCTCCCGCTGCGGTTGCTGCGCGAGCGCAGCAGGTCCGGGGCCTACGCGGTGATGCTGATCCTGGCCACGGCGATGTTCGGGATCTTCTTCTTCCTGACCATCTTCGTGCAGGACGTGCTCGGCTACAGCGCGCTGCGCTCCGGCCTGTCCTTCCTGCCCTTCGCGCTGATGATCGTCGCGATGTCCGGCGTGATGTCGCAGGTCATCACCAGGACCGGGCCACGGCCGCTGATGATCGCCGGATCGGCGATCACCGCTGGCGGCATGTTCTGGTTCGCTCAGGTCGGCGTGCACAGCACCTACGTCGGCGGATTGCTCGGCCCCATGCTGGTGACGGCGACCGGGCTAGGCATGCTGTTCGTGCCGATCTCGCTGACTGCCGTCGCCAAGGTCAGGTCGGAGGATGCCGGGGTAGCGTCCAGCATGCTCAACACCGGCCAGCAGGTCGGCGGAGCGATCGGGCTGGCTGCCCTCGGCACGGTGACCTGGACCGCCGTGGCGAACAGCATCAAGCACCAGGCCAGCCAGGCCCTGGCGCACCTGCCAGCGGCTCAGGCCGCGAAGGCGGCCGCTCAGGCCCGCGGGCACGTGCCGGCCTCGATACTGCACCAGGCCCTGGCGGTCGGCATCTCCCGCGGCTTCGAGGTCGCGGCTGGCATCGCGGTCCTGGCCCTGCTGATCGTGATCGCCACGATCCGGCTAGGCCCGGCGGACATGGCTGGTGCATCGGCGATGCCTGCGGCCGCTCTTGAGACGGGCACGAGGTTCGCAAGCGAGCCGGACCTCGAGCTCGAGGACGCGCTCAACTAACCCAGGGCGGGTCGCTCGCCAGAGGCGCCCGCGCCGGCCGTTGCGGAGGCACGGCCGGCGCGGGCGCACGCATGTCCGGCGCAGGCGCCAAACCGGCCAGCACCAGCCGCGGCCCTGACATGATCTGCCCATGCGATCACCTAGCCGCCCGATCGGCGCGCACGCGCCTGTCTCCGGCGGGCTCGCGGCCGGCAGCCTGAAGTACGCCAAGGCGGTCGGCGCCGAAGCGATCCAGATCTTCGTCACCAACCCGCGTGCCTGGGCGCAGTCAGCCGGCGTGGACGGGCAGTCCGGCGCGTTGCGCGCGCACGTCGAGGCCACCGGCCTGCCGGTCTTCGTCCATGCTCCCTACCTGGTCAACCTGGGTTCGCCTGATCCGGCAGTGGGAGTGCGTTCCGCCTCGATGCTTGAGCACTGCTTGCGCCGGGCAGCCGGCATCGCAGCGCGCGGAGTGATCGTCCACGCCGGATCAGCCATCGGGCCGGACCGGGCCGCCGGGCTCGGCCGGGTGCGCGAGGCTTTGCTGCCGCTGCTGGACAATCTGCCCGATGACGGCCCTGACCTGCTGATCGAGCCGATGGCCGGGCAGGGGAACATGCTCTGCGCGCGCATCGCTGACCTCGATCCCTACCTGAGCGCACTGGAGTGGCACCCGCGCGCGATGCTGTGCCTGGACAC
>JASHXW010000014.1 GCA_030043395.1 Streptosporangiaceae bacterium | reverse complement strand
CAGCCGTTGGACTGAAACCCGCGCGCTGACGTGCATCTGCCTGCCGCAGGGGCAGAATCGCAACGTGCGCTTCATCGAACAGCCAACCTTTGACCTCACCTACAGCGATGTGTTCCTGGTACCGAGCCGCTCGGCCATCACGTCCAGGAACGACGTCGACCTCGCCAGCATGGACGGCACCGGCACCACGATCCCGCTCGTCGTCGCCAACATGACGGCGGTCGCCGGCCGCCGCATGGCCGAGACCGTCGCGCGGCGCGGCGCGATGGCGATCCTGCCGCAGGACATACCGGTCGACGTCGTCGCCGATGTCATCGCCTGGGTCAAGGCCAGGGACCTGGTTTACGACACGCCGCTGACGCTCAGCCCCGAAGCCACGACCGGCCACGCGCTGAGCCTGCTGCCGAAGCGGGCTCATGGCGGCATCGTGGTCGTCACCGACGGACGCCCCGTCGGAGTGGTCACCGAGGCTGACTGCACGGGTGTCGACAGGTTCACCCAGCTTCGCCAGGTCATGTCCAGCGATCCGCTCACCCTGCCCGCCGGGATCGACCCAGAGCGCGCGTACGGGCTGCTGCAGGCGGGGCGGCACAAGCTCGCGCCGGTGGTGGACTCCAACGGCCGGCTGGTCGGGATCCTGACCAGGACCGGCGCGCTGCGTGCCACTATCTACGTCCCTGCCACCGACGCGGCAGGGCACTTGCGGGTGGGAACCGCGCTCGGCATCAACGGCGACGTGGCAGGCCGCGCGAAGCTGCTGCTCGACGCCGGATCTGACCTGCTGGTCGTGGACACCGCGCACGGCCATCAGGAGAAGATGATCTGGGCACTGAGCGAAGTGCGGTCGGTGTCGCCGGAAGTGCCGGTCGTGGCCGGCAACGTCGTCACGGCGGCAGGTACTGCTGACCTGATCGAGGCGGGCGCCGACATCGTCAAGGTGGGCGTCGGCCCGGGCGCGATGTGCACCACCCGGATGCAGACCGGGGTGGGCCGGCCCCAGTTCAGCGCGGTCCTCGAGTGCGCGGCGCAAGCCCGCCGGCTAGGCAAGCACGTCTGGGCAGATGGCGGGATCAGGTACCCGCGCGACGTGGCGCTCGCGCTGGCCGCGGGCGCGTCCAGCGTGATGATCGGCTCCTGGTTCGCCGGAACCAACGAGTCGCCGGGTGATGTGTACCGCGACCCGGAAGGCAGGCTGTACAAGGAGAGCTTCGGCATGGCGTCGGCCCGGGCCGTCCGGCTGCGCACGGCGGCGGACTCGCCGTTCGAGCGGGCGCGCAAGGAACTGTTCGACGAGGGGATCTCTAGCTCCAGGATGTACCTCGACCCGGAGCGGCCAGGCGTGGAGGACCTGATCGACGCGATCGTCGCCGGGCTGCGCAGTGCCTGCACCTACGCGGGTGCCAGCGACCTCGCCTCGCTGCACGAGCGGGCCGTGGTCGGTGTTCAAAGTGCGGCCGGCTACACCGAGGGCATGCCGCTGCCCGCCGGATGGTGAGGGATGCCGATGCGTTCACGATCCGACGCTCGTGATCCGTACGACGGCCGGCCGCCGACCAGTCATGAGCGGCTGGCCGGACAGCCGTGGGACGCGTCCTACCGCGGCGGCGACCCCGCGCCCTGGGACATCGGCAAGCCGCAGCCAGCCCTTGCCCGCCTGGCATCGGCAGGCGGGTTCACCGGACCGGTACTCGACGCGGGCTGCGGCACCGGCGAGAACGCCCTGCGCATCGCCTCGCTGGGACTGCCCGTCCTTGGTGTCGATGTCGCTGAGACGGCAGTGGAAAGCGCGCGCGCGAAGGCCCGCGACCGCGGCATCGAAGCCGAGTTCGCCGTCGCTGACGCGCTGCACCTGGAGCGACTGGATCGCAGGTTCAAGAGCGTGCTGGACTGCGGGCTGTTCCACAGCTTCGACCACGACGAGCGTTCTGACTACGTGCCAAGCCTGGCATCGGTCACCGAGCCAGACGGAACCCTGTACGTGCTGTGCTTCAGCGACCGGGGTCCGCAGACCGGTCCGCATCCCGTCAGCCGGGACGAGCTGACAGCAGCGTTCAGTCCGGCCAGCGGATGGCAGGTCGTCAGCATCGAACCGGACCGGCTGCGGACCAGGTTCCACGACCACGGCGCGTCGGCCTGGCTGGCAACGATCCGCCGACACTAGAACGCACCTGCTTGCCCCGGAAGGGGCGACCTGCCATCCTTTTGCTCGGGTTACGGCGGATGCCGCCCGTCCAGCAGTGTCAGTGACCCGAGCGCACTCAGGATGTGACATGCCGCGACTCCGCCGGCCTCGCCGCTACGCCCTTGCCGCCTGCTGCCTTGCCTTGGCCATGTTCGGCAGCGTCGCATGGACCGGTCCGGCCCTGGCAACGGGCATCAGCGCGCCCGCAGCTCGCCGCCCGGCTAGCCAGCCGGGTTACATCGCCGCCTATGAGGCCGAGCTTGCGAACGGGACCACGGGCAAGCTGATGTGGGGGCGCAGGCAGTACTCGCAGTTCCCGATCGCCAGCATCACCAAGGTCATGACGG